>CAYHDM010000032.1:382-2647 GCA_964355455.1 uncultured Candidatus Saccharibacteria bacterium | reverse complement strand
TTTACCCATCGAAGGAGAAAGGTTTACTCCCTCCTTGAGTTCTCTTATGTTATCAATCCCGCGATTGGATGCAGCATCAATTTCAATTAAGTCCAGGTGATTTCCCTTTTTTATTGCAAGACAGCTGTCACATTTTCCACAAGGCTCAAATTTAACAGAAATTTTTTCCTCAACTTTTGGATTTTGGCAATTTAAAGCTTTTGCTAATAATCTAGCAGTTGTGGTTTTTCCTGTCCCACGTGAGCCTGTGAAAAAATACGCATGCGCCGGAGTTTTCTTCGCCAAAGTTCCGGTTATTAACGCGATGATATGATCTGCACCTATTAGTTCATTAAATTTTTGAGGTCTGTACTCGGTGTAGAACA
Source organism: uncultured Candidatus Saccharibacteria bacterium (assembly GCA_964355455.1). Classification (GTDB taxonomy): domain Bacteria; phylum Patescibacteriota; class WWE3; order 2-01-FULL-39-13; family 2-01-FULL-39-13; genus CAYHDM01. The sequence continues at coordinate 2,282 of CAYHDM010000032.1, read as the reverse complement.
TAATGTAAATATCCGGTACTGGGCGGATAAAGCTAGCGCAAAACAAAATATCCAAAAATAATACGAAATTTTGTTTTAGCGCTACTTATAACCTAAAGGTCACAGGTGGCCGAATGGCCACATGTATTTTTTATCACTAAAAAAGATCATCGGTAAGTTGCTAATTTATACTCAACCAGTTATTTATTTCAGTTATAAGAGAACTTTCTGTCATATTTGAGATCTTTTTTCTATCGGTTATGCTAAATTGTGACAAAACATATTTTGATGGATCCCGCCCGCTTTTTTGGACGCTCCCCGGAATTAATTCCTCCCTGACACCGATTCGTAAGTGCCAGAAATTTTCAGAATCCATATTTTGCTGAACTGAAATTATTCCATTATGAATTTTCGAGCCTTTTGCGTATATTAATTTGTATTGTCCGACCAGTAAATCCAATTCGTCATAGATTACTAAAATATTCTTGGCTTCAACTTTATAATAGTGTGACACTTTTGAAATAGCTGAACCTGAATCATTCATATAGGTTGCCGGCTTAATTGCTAAAGCTCCATTGCTTAATTCTATATATTGAGCAAACCACTCGGGTTTATTTTTCCAGTTCGGTTCGGGGAATTTTTCGCTTATGTACTTATTTAGGACATCCTTCCCGACGTTATGGCGTGTATTTGTGTAATCAGGTTCGGGGTTTCCAAGTCCAAAAATCAACTTCATTACCTAATTATACTCTTTGATTCTCTGTGTAACGGAAACATCTTTATTTTCCGGAAACAATTCAGATTATAGGATATATCACTGGTATTTGTTAAAATATAGGAATGGAAAAACCAAGGAAAAATTCAAAGGTAAATGTTTATTTGGTCGGAGACTCTGAAATCCAAAAACTGAATAAGAAACATTTGGGTAAGGATTATCCAACAGACGTTTTGTCATTCAATATTGATGAGCAACTCCCCGATGGCGAATATTATTTAGGAGATATTATTGTGAATATTGATGAGGCAGAAAGGCAAATGAATGAATACGGAAACACCGATGTCAGGCACGAAGTAGCAGAACTTGTTGAACATGGGATGCTTCACCTTATGGGAGTCCATCACGCACACGATGACTAGACTTAATTAACCTTTCAAGTATTTATTTGCAAGTTGAGAAACGAGCTTTCCGTCAGCTTTGCCCTGAAATTTGGGCATTAGAATTTTCATCAGGTCACCGAAAGCTATCCCACTGTTCTCAGCAATTGTAGCTTTTATAGTCGCTTCAATTTCTTCTTCGGATAGCTGTTTAGGTAAATACCCTTCCAATACCAACAGTTCAGCCTTTTCCCGATCAGCCAAATCCTGCCTGTTAGAAGATGAAAATATTTCGATGGATTCTCTGCGCTTTTTTGCTTCTTTCCCTATCACTTTGAAAACTTCCTGATCATTAATATCCTTTCCTGAAGGACGCAATGCAATTTCAGCATTCTTAATCTCGGCTGATAACATTCTTAAAGTACTCAGTCGAATTGTGTCTCGATTCCGTAAAGACTCTATTAAGTCTGCCTTTATTTTTTCGATAAGCATATTAATTATATTTATTATATTTGTTAATATTAGCGCGTTTTTTCTTTTCTTTTTCCCTACGGACTTTAGTAGGTTTTGTATAATATCTTCTCTCTTTTAAAGCATTAATATCTTCTTCCATCATTGTTTTAAGCTCCCTAAGAGCCTGTTCGACGGATTTCTTCGATTCTTTTAGATCAATAGCAACACCTTTTTGTGCCATAACGCAAGCACACCTCCTACAAAAATATACTAATTATTGATGATACGATAACGATATTATAAATGATGCCAAAGTATATCACAAGTGAGCTTGGTAGCGAACAAAGTTCGCGTTCAACAGATCGGAAGAGCG
>CAYHDM010000032.1:0-372 GCA_964355455.1 uncultured Candidatus Saccharibacteria bacterium | reverse complement strand
TTTTTTAAAATTTTTCCAAAAGTATACAAAATTTCAGTTTGTTTGAAAAAAATTTGCGGGTACACCTTTTATTAAAGTTTGTTAATCTGATACGTTTGGTAGACGAGCGAAGCGAGGCGTCCAAGCGAAGCTTGCTCGTGTCATAAGTTATCTGAGGGTCGCCAAGATTTTCCACCCATTATGTGGATATGCTCATGGTCTATAGCGTGATAACCAGCACCATTATTGACGATTTGATAACCAGTTTTGTCTAACTCCAGTTTTTTGATTATATTGCTGGCCTCTTTCATCATATTTGACCAAAACTGAAAATCAGCTCCCGAAATGGCCATTTTTTTATCTATATGTTCTTTTGGCATAAGTAAAATATGA
>CAYHDM010000031.1:5990-8599 GCA_964355455.1 uncultured Candidatus Saccharibacteria bacterium | reverse complement strand
CATATTGCCAGAACCAGTTAATTTTGAGTCTTTATAATCATGTTCTTCATAATGCTCGGCTCACACTTATCATTCGACAGCATCAGCCAGGTGGTTGTTCCGGCAATTATATTCTCGCTGTATGTTTTAATCGGAAATCCACTAATCATGATGTTTCTGATGAAGCTTCTGGGTTTTAATAAAAAAGTCGGATTTTACGCGGGGTTAACTGTTGCTCAAATCAGCGAATTTTCAATAATTTTAGTCGGGGTAGGGCAGAAGGTGGGGCACGTAGACACAACAATCACTTCCTTAATAACTTTGGTCGGACTCATTACAATCGCGGCATCATCGTATTTAATAACGTTTTCCGATAAGCTGTATCCGGTTTTAATCCCTTACTTAAAATTTTTTAGCGCGAGTCGCGCGAGCAATAAGACTGTAGCTTTCGAAAATTACGACGTTGTACTTTTTGGATATAACCGCATAGGTTTTGATTTTTTAGAAGTATTTAAAAAATTAAATAGACCTTATCTGGTTGTGGACTACGATCCCGAGGTTATTGCAAAGTTGACACGTGCCGGAATTAAAAATAAATATGGGGATGCAGGTGATCCGGATTTTATAGATGATATAAATTTAGTTGAGCTTAAAATGGCTGTTTCGACAATCCCGGATTATGAAATAAATGCCAATTTAATCCGTAAAATCCGCGAAGTGAATCAGCGTGCCATTATACTCGTTGTGTCTCACCATATTACTGATACATACATGTTATACAGTCTTGGCGCGAGTTATGTTGTAATGCCTCATTTTTTAGGCGGGAAATATGCGTCGGCGCTGGTTTACAAAAATCAATTTGACATGGAGAAATTTGCCGAGGAAAAAGACCGCCATATCAACAATTTGCGAAGGAGAATTTCAATGGGGCAGGAGCACCCGCATATATCGACATAAATTGCTTTATATAATTTGTATGAATGAAAATAAATCTTTGCTATTATTATTAAGTATCCAGCAGGACAGGGTCCTATGAATGATGCCCAAAGCTAAGGTTTTTTATAAACCACGAAAAAAAAAGACACCTGTAAATGCTAAGGGCAAAATAATCGCCCGCAAGCTGAAGAAAAAGATAAAGTTGTTTGCTTTCGCTTTTTTTGCAGTCGGAATAGCTGCTCTAGTACTGACCGGGGTTTCAGCCTACAAATTTGCCAACGCTCCTTTCACCGGAGCCACTAATGCTGATTTCAATGACACAGAGGGAATTTGGAAGGAAGATGAGACAAATATTCTCCTCATGCATGTGAACGACTTGTCTAATAAATCCGCCGAAATCGAAGACTTATTCTTAATAAATTTTGATGGAACCAACCATCGTTATGCTATTTATAAAATCCCTGTCGATGAAGAAATTGAATACGCGTTAAATTATGGAAAGGGAACACTTCGGAATGTTTATAAAACCGGAAACCAGGACCAGGATCGCGGAATTTACATAACCCAAAAAACAATCCTAAAACAATTTGCAGTAAAAATAGACGGATACGTGGTTATCGATAAAAGCGGATCGGAAAAACTGCTTTCACAAATTAACGGAATTAATCCATCGGATCTATCGGCTTCGCTTAGACTCAAAAATTGGCCGAAGATACCTTCTCTCGTTTCCGAGTTTAGGGAGACAACCTTAACGAATCTGAAATTCGCCGACCTCTACAGCATCATTACCTTCACCCGCCAGACCTCCGAAACTTCATCAAAAGTTGTCGAACTTACAAAATATCAATTATTAGACGCAAATCAATGGGATCAGCTCTGGCAGGAAGGGCAGTCTTTATCCCCCGTCAAACATGAAGCAATTAAAATTTTTGTCGCGAATGCGTCGGCAAATCCACGTATTCCCGGTCTTGCAAACTGGGGAACACGTGTTGCTCAAAATACCGGAGCCAGCGTTTTGGAAGCCGACAATTCATTTGTAGAATTCGAAGAGAATACAATTATTACGGATAATCCCGAACTTGCGACGGTCCGCAAACTTGCCCAGACATTAGGAATAAAGAAGGTTATCCACATAAACGATTTAAATAGAGACCAAGATTACAATCAGCAGATTTTTAGAACGCAGGTGACGCTGGTCTTGGTGACTGCTTTGTAGCAGTGTGAGAAGCTTATTCGCCTTTGTCCATATACGTTTTAACCAAGATTTTCTTACCGTGCTTATCTGTTTTGACCTCAAGAGATTTAGTGAACCTTAACTTAGAAAGGTCTAGCTTAACCGGCTTGAAATGACCCGGAAAATCAAAAATACTATGTATTGCCCAAAAGTCCCTCTCTTCATCTTCGGTCTTAAATATTGGTATTTCCTTTAGTTTCTTTTGTTTTTTCATAATGACTAATTTGCTATATTGTCAAAGTAACGCCTTCGTTTCGCTTCGGCTACCTTTGTACTTCGTCAAAGTAAATCTTTCTATTTTTTTTACTTTGATCTCTAGCTGAAATAACTCTAATTTTATTATTTCTGATTCTTGAAGATAGCTTATATCTGCTGATTTAATATTCATTCTTTTAGCTAATTCTTTGAAAAAAATTAAAGCATTGTATACTCCATAACGTCTATAATCATCTCTGGCATC
>CAYHDM010000031.1:0-5980 GCA_964355455.1 uncultured Candidatus Saccharibacteria bacterium | reverse complement strand
CATACAGAAACCGCCCCTGATGAGTTATTCCTAACACCGTAAATCTCTTCTCATATATCGAATGGACATTATCATCTACTACAAATATTTTACTATCAAATATTGATTCACACTCCTGCCAATGAACCCCATGTTTTGTCCAATTTTTATCTATATTATTTGGATCCCAATCAAATTCGTATGGAGTTTTCAAAGTTGCCAGCATTATATATTTAGAAGTAAGTAAGGTGTATTAATTACTTACACTTCTAAGGCTAACGTACGACACTAAACTTTCTCTGAACTAATGATAAATTCCTATGAAACAAAATATTAAAACACGGAGGATCATCGTTTTCCGCAGTTGTAATTATTGCTATAATGTAGCAGATGTCAGGACATTCCAAATGGTCAACAATCAAGCGCCAAAAAGGTGCTGAAGATGCGAAACGCGGACAATTATTCACTAGACTTGCCAAAGATATTACAATCGCTGCACGAAGCGGAGGGGGAGACATAAACGCCAACGTAGCTCTGCGGTCAGCTGTAGAAAAGGCGCGTGCAAGCAATATGCCTAAAGATAACATCCAAAGAGCAATTGACCGCGGAACCGGTAATTTACCGGGTATTTCATTAGTTGAGGCTTTATACGAAGGTTATGGGCCCGGGGGAGTCGCTCTCCTTATAAAATGTCTCACAGACAATAAAAATCGAACTGTATCAGAAATACGAAATACATTTAACAAGCATGGAGGATCCCTCGCCGATGCCGGATCAGTTTCATATATATTCAGCGTATCTCCCGATAAACCGTCATTTACAATTCCATTAAGCGGAGAAACCGAGTCCAAATTCACAGATTTACTAGAGGCTCTTGAAGATTTAGATGATGTGGTGGATATTTACCACAATGGTGAGAATACTCAAAATTAATTATTTTACGCTTCGCGGCTTAAGCTTATTATGATACTACTCGGTATTGATCCCGGTACTGCAACAACTGGATATGGAGTTATTGATACCACTAATCCCAGAAAGCTACTATCTTTAGAATACGGACAGATAAAAACGCTCAAAGAACAGCTGATGTCTGAAAGACTTTATAAAATGTACAACAGCGCGGTCGCGCTCGTTGAAAAGTATTCCCCTTCAGCAATGGTCATAGAAAGGTTATTTTTTAATACAAATGCCCATTCGGCAATGAGCGTAGGACAGGCACGTGGAGTTTATATTTTAGTTGCCGGACAGTATGGATTACCGGTCTTTGAATATACCGCGTTAGAGGCTAAAATGGCATTAACCGGGTACGGACGTTCTGACAAAAAAGAAGTCCGCAGTATGGTAACTGAGCTTTTAAGTATTAAAACTCAAATAAAGCCAATTGATGCTTCAGATGCATTAGCTATGGCCTTATGCCATGTTATTAAGTCCGGGTTTATTGGTAAATAAAAAATAGAAATGGTTTTAACTAAAAAAATCGTATTCATATTGATTTCAATAATATACGCCGGAATTCTGGCTCTTTCCCATTTAGTTCTTCAAACTGACGATTACAAGTATGTTGTGTGGATCGCGATTTCCGCATTATTGTTCTCAGTGAATTATCTTCTTATCGGAATATACGAATACAACAACTATTTAAAACCTAAATTAATCTTTCTTTCTATGTTAGTTTTCTTCGGATATTTTCTGCTGGAATTTTTTCCGACACTCGGATATTACAGTCGAGCCGTTTATATACTTGTAACTTCGGCGGGTTTGTATATGCTGCTTCTAGCTGTTAATGTTTATATCGTTTCAGAGAAGCGTGAAGGCTCTATTCCGCTTCTCCAGCCTGCCAAGGTCATTGCATACCTCGCGTTTGTCATGGCGGTCTTCCTGGCCTCTACAATCATCTATAAATTGGAATGGTTTACTAATTACCCGGTCTACAATCTTTTCAGTAAATTTTTATTATTTGGAGTTTTCTATTCACTGCTTTTTAAATATACGTCGTGGGTTTTTATAAGCGAAGGTGGAGTAGGGGGAGAGGCTTTTAACACTGAAGATGAACAGCTTTTGCGCAGACTCCAAATCTTCGCAGTGATCTGTCTGACAGAGTTTTCATTAGTATTGATGTTTTTCCCGTTCGAAGCATTCGGCCGAGCAGTCATTCTTGGCGGAACTGTTTATTACATCAATAATTTTATACAAAACTATATCGCGCATAAGGTTAATTGGAAATTTTTAATTGAAATCATTGGTGCGTTAACTCTTATTTATACACTCGTTTATTTCACATAAAAAGCAAAGGATAGGGGAGAAGGGTAAAAAACGACCTAGGGACTATAGGGTAGTTTGTCATAATAACCGCACCCGAAAGACTATCGGTCACTTTGTCATAGTTTGACCAGTTATAGGCTGTAACCATAGGCTTTTGAGAGTTGTGGATAATTTGTGTTTAATATAAAAATAGCACGTAGTAGACGAGGAAATAAAATCGTATTTTTTATTAATTAATTCAAATTAATTATAATTAAGAGAAAATTTACCCGGAAAAAATCTTTATTTCCCTTTTGTATATATGAATTGGCTAAAATGCGTCAAAGATTTATCTTCCCCAGGATAACGTCGTAAAAGATACAAATTACGACTAGTTATCAACTTGGATTTCCAACCCTATTCATCTGCAAAACAACTTGATTCCAAGCCTTTTTTAATTAGAGTTAATTCGGTGTCTATTCCCTTTTTATTTAACTTCTATTGTGAATTGCCTATTTTGTTATGTTTCTATTGATTATTTGGTATTTTCGTTTGTCCTAGGTTTTACCATTATTCGCTGTAGATTGTATTTTTCCTGCAAGCAAGCCTCACAAGAGCTTGCTAAGTTGAGGAAAGGTGCTTTATATCAACCTTTTTTGACGATACGCATTTAAATGCGTTTTAAGACCTTTTTTCATATTGGACACTTCTAATTACCTTATATCAAGGCTCCGGATTCCAAATAGGCCTCAAAAGACTCCTTGACGTCTTACATCCCGCGTCGTATGGTTGACTTAATGTCCAGCAACACGTCGTCAATTACATCCTTTAATAATCCTGAAGATTCACAAAGTCATAAGCCAGAAAAATCCTCAGAGTCAAGAAAATCCACAAAGCTTGGGATTTTGATTAATGATTTTCTACAGTACTGCGAGATAGAAAAAAACTTAGCTCAAGGAACAATCAAAATGTATCATTTTTATCTCCGCCAATTCGACGACTGGCTTTCCGAAAAATTCGGATCTAACGTCGTAAGTTATACCAGCATAACTCAGGACTCCGTAAAAGATTTTAGGTTATACCTCAACCGCAAATTGAGTGACAAGAGTAACCTCCCCTTGCGGCGCAATACTCAAAATAGATATTTGACTGCTCTGCGATCATTTTTAAGATATTTAATTGTAATTAGAAATCTTGACTCTGCCCTATCGCCGGATAAAGTATTGCTGGGTAAATCAGATCCCCGGGTTCCAAAATATTTAAATGAAACTCAAGTTGAGGATTTAGTTCGGGTCCAGGATCTCAATAAAAAAAGTGGATTACGCGATAAAGCTATTCTTGAAATGCTGTTCAGCACGGGACTCCGTATAAGCGAGCTTATAAATCTGAATATAATCGATATGAACGATAAAATTCTGGAGCGCCGCGAATTTTCTGTTATCGGCAAAGGGCGAAAAGTCCGAACGGTTTATTTATCAAAGGGAGCCGTTAAATGTATCAAGCAATATATTTCAACCCGCCGGGACTCGTTTAAACCATTGTTTATAAGATATAGTGGAAAGTTAATGGATGACAACGATCCGGATGGAGAGTCGTTAAGACTTACTCCGAGATCAGTTCAAAGGATGATTAAGAAATATGCTTTAATGGCAGGATTACCGGTGAATGTAACTCCACATGTTTTGCGTCACTCGTTTGCAACCGATCTGTTAATTGCAGGAGCCGATCTGCGTTCAGTTCAAGAGCTTCTCGGGCATTCGGATGTTTCAACGACACAGATATATACCCATATTACAAATAAACAATTGAAAGAGGTTCATGAGAAGTTCCACAAACGTTAAATTTTCAAACCTCTATTATACTTAGCGTATTATTCGACTCTGGAACTCCAATATTGTTCCCAAAAATCACGATTAGTCGGTCTCCGGTGAAAATTAGCTTTCTATCCATTAATGTTTTGATAGCAGCGCGTGTGTTTTCGACGGGATTCCGGCCTAAATCAAGGGTAAACGATCTGACTCCATAACTTAAAGAAAGTTTATTGACTGAATTTTCGTGCCTGGAAAATGCGTAAACCGGAAGTGGGGATCTGAACCTCGATAAAACCCGTGCTGATTTACCCGATTCGGTGAATACTACGTATCCTTTGACACCTTCGCCGTCTCCGGGTTTTTGTCTGCTGAACTGGACTGAAGCTTCAATAATTATTTCTTCAAATGAATTCGCGGACTGCTCAAGCGACAAATCAGCCTCAAGAGATTCATTATATCGTGCAATTTTTGCCATCGTGTTTACAACTTTAATCGGATGATCTCCGGTTGCTGATTCTTCTGAAAGCATTAAAGCATCTGTCTTATCGAAAACTGAATTTGCAATATCTGCAACTTCTGCGCGTGATGGAGTGGGATTTTTAACCATGCTAAGAAGCATTTGGGTTGCGACTATGACCGGTTTTGATTGTTCGCGGCACAGTTTAATTATTTGCTTTTGAATTTTTGGAACCCGCTCAATTGGAATTTCAATTCCTAAATCTCCTCTGGCTACCATTACTGCGTCTGATTCACTGATAATATCAGTAAGATTCTTAATTGATTTTAGTGTTTCGATTTTTGCGATAATCGCCTGGTTGCCTCCAGCTTCTTTTATAAATCGCCTTAACGTCGTAATGTCTACCACATCCCTCACGAATGACAGGGCGATAAAGTCCACACTGTGCTCAATTGAGAATTTTATATCCTCCAAATCTTTTGTGTGAAGAGTTGGTACATTTATGGTAGCTTGTGGAATACTTACAGACTTGCGATTTCCTAAGACTCCCCCACCCTTCACGACTGTGCGGATATAACCATCAAAAATTCCGGTAGTACTTAGCTCAATTTTCCCGTCATCGACAAATATTTCATCATTTAAATCCAGGTCTTCGATAACTTTTAAATCCTCAAATGGAATATTCTTGATACCCGGCTCCGCATCTCGACCAAAGGTAACTTCCTCGCCAATATTTAGAGTGATTTTTTCGCCTGCACCCGTGGGGGTGTTGTTATTAGAGAAATTTCCGGTTCTAAGTTCAGGACCCTGCAGATCCGATAAAAGCGCAATATTGATATCTTTATTTTTTGCAATTTGCCTGACACGCTGCATCAACTCGCCATGCCATTCATGATTATTATGTTTAAGATTGAACCGAAAAACATTCACACCCGAATCAAGCAATGAGCTGATTACTTCTGTTGATTCTGAGGAAGGTCCAAGTGTTGCTACTATTTTTGTGCGCTGTTCCATTGGTCAAAAACTACTAACTTTATTGTAACATCAAGAGGAATTTCAATTTGGAGAAATCAATTAATTCTCAAGCCATATTTTCGACGAGAAGCTTCAATAATTTTTTCCTTATGCCCCGAGACATTTTTCGGCAAAGCCAAGGAATGATAAGTGAACGCAGGACAAGTAACATTATCAATCATCATCCTCATAATCATTTGATGGCGGTCTAATGTTGTTAAATCATCAGGCAACATTGTGCTTCCGAATTCTTTGTATAATAGTTCGGAATCTTTTGCTCCGACGTTAAAACATGTCAGTGATCCGACGTTTCCTAAGATGGCAGCCATAACATCTTCATCAATTTGTGTGATATATTGATTCGCTAATGTTAATCCCAATTTATATTTTCGTGCTTCAGATAAAATTTTTGTAAATGATGAAGTTGCAAAATTTTGAAACTCATCAACATACAGATAAAACGGAACGCGCTGTTCTT
>CAYHDM010000030.1:0-8676 GCA_964355455.1 uncultured Candidatus Saccharibacteria bacterium | reverse complement strand
CCGCGTCCCAAACGCGGCGCGCTAGCCAACTGCGCTATACCCCGATATGTTTCTGTTACTGTCGCAATAAGGCTATTTTCTGTCTAGCGGATCGGAAATCCGAATGTCCGCAAAAGAGTCTTTAGTTAGTTTGGATTAATCTTCTGCAAAACGTTAATATAAATGACATTTTAAACCAAGGTGATTTTAAGAAAGCATTAGAGGGTGTTTGCTTGTACAACCGGTTCTATGTGAAGTCCAGATGGATCGCTGTGACCTGCATTTAAGGGTTCTGCGACTGTTACCAGTCCATCTCTTATTTGTGACCATGTAGAACCAGGATGAGATTTAATATATAGGGCGGCTGATCCGGCCACATGTGGACTAGCCATACTTGTCCCGCTTATCGTGTTGTATCCGCCACTTTTCCACGTCGAAAATATGGAAACTCCGGGAGCACCAAGATCAACTACATTACCATAGTTACTAAAACTAGCAAATGTATCATCTGCTCCATACGACGTAGATGACCCTAGACCCCCTGATTGTCCATCAGAATCTGCTAGTGCTGATACTGTAATAACGGTATCATTATAGGCAGCAGGGACAAAGGTACTTGCATTGGCACTGCTATTGCCAGCTGCTGCAATATACGTCACCCCTGTAGCAGTAGATTTACAAATGGCTTTATGGAGGGCATCATTATTACTGTTTCCACAGTTATTATCACTCGAACCACCACCACCAAGACTCATATTAGCTACTTTAATGTTATATTTCGAAGCGTTGGCTGTTACCCAATCAATGCCACAAATAACTGTTGACCAACTGCCTGACCCATTCGCATTAAGAACCTTAACAGCAACCAACCTTGCCTCAGGAGAAACTCCGACAACTCCAGTAGTGTTATTGAGCGCAGCAATTATACCCGCGACATGACTACCGTGGCCGTTGTCATCATTGGCTGTCTTTTTCCCTCGAATACAGCTGTAGTTTGCTATGATATTGGCTTTTAAGTCAGGATGTGTTAAATCAATACCAGTGTCGATAACTGCTACTCCGATACTTGTTCCTTTATTTGAATTTTCAGGGACATTTACACGACTGACTCCGGTAGGAATTGTCTGTGCGGTCACAGTTAGAGTCGTCCGTGTAAATGCCTCGACGATCCTATCCTCTGAAACAAATTGAACCCTTTCATCACCTTTTACTTTATTAAGTCTTGCCTGCGGAATTGTCGCTGAAAAACCTTTGAGGACAGTAGAATACACATGTTCAACGGAAAGACCATGAGTACGTGCCATTTCATTAGCAACATCTTGAGGGTTTCCAACATTGTCTTTTAGCACCACGATAAAGTTATTGGGGACCACATCAGATTTCCCTTGGGCATGTACCTTGTGGCCTGTTTGTAATAAAAGAGTGGCTCCTAAAACGAATAAGAGTAGCAGTGAGGAACTGAGTATTCGTCCAAATGTACGTTTTAACATGATTAATACCATTACTGTACGTTACAAAAAAGTAAAAATCAAGAGTTGAATGAAAGTGAGGATAATGGTTATTAATAAGTTTAAATGGTCGGGGTAACTGGACTTGAACCAGTGACCTCCGCGTCCCAAACGCGGCGCGCTAGCCAACTGCGCTATACCCCGATATGTTTCTGCGGCAATGATACTATCAGCGAATCGGGAATCCAAATGTTTGTAAAAGTGTCTTGATGATTCCCCAAATAATTTTCAGAAATAATTTAATAAAATAAACGATAAGTCTGAGAAATTGGACAAAAGCGAATTCTGCTCGTTTCATCCACTTGTTTTTCTGCTGTTCTAACTCATATTCCTGATCTGCCGCTATAGCCATGCATATATTATAACTCAATTTGGTGAAATATTATCGGGGTTAGGCGATTTGTGCTATACAAATTGTTGTGAAAATCAGCTAAAATAGCGAATATACGCCGCGGTGGTGGAATGGTAGACACGCACGACTTAAAATCGTGTATCGCAAGATATGAGAGTTCGACTCTCTCCCGCGGCACCACGTTTTTATTTGCGCCTGTAGCTCAACTGGATAGAGCGCTGGTCTTCGGAACCAGAGGTTGTGGGTTCGATCCCTATCAGGCGCACCATAATTAAAACTTGGCAATGGCCGGACCCACACTTATCAGAGAATCCCTACAAAACGAAATCAAAAAATAGAAAAAGGCCTAAATCTATTATATAATTTGACGGACTTCCAAAACCAATGCCTTACCGCGGGTGCGTAGCTCAATTGGCAGAGCAACTGGCTCTTAACCAGTAGGTTGCAGGTTCGATTCCTGCCGCACTCACCACGAAAGCCTTATTTACCAACTAGACTCGTTGAACTATACTTTTACAGCTGAGGATTTGTCATTCATCTGAAAGGAGAATTGAATGTTAACTCAACTACCTCAACAATCGTTGTTGAAGGAAACTGTAATTGCGGATGCACTTGTGGATGCCTTAAGATCGACTCCGACGTCAGATGTGGAACGGCGGAAGCTTTTGTGCGAGGCATTAGTCGAAGCCCAAGCTGCAGAGCGAACGGCGTTGGCCATTCAGGTCGGAGTAATTCCTTCCCGTGTTTGGTTTCCTGACCGTCCGTAGGTGTTTGTTAGGCACGGTGAACGTTGTGGTAGGCCACTATAATTTATTATAGTGGCTTACCTCTTTTCTTATTCTCGACTCCATCTCAAGCGCTATACTCAATTTATGACCATCGAAAAGAAAGCCTGGCCCGAATATTTTGAGAAATTACTGTCCGGCGAAAAAACATTTGAACTAAGGCTCGCAGATTGGGAATGCAACGTCGGGGATATATTAATCTTGAAGGAATTTGATCCTATTACCAAAAAATATACCGGAAGGCAATTGAAAAAGATCATAACATACATAATTCGGACCAAAAATGTAGAGAATTCAGGTATGTTTTCAAAAGAAGATATCGAAAAATTCGGATTCCAAATTATCGCGCTTAAATAAGTTAGGTCGTTTCCCCATACATACCATTGACGCTCGGTTCAATTACTTTACAATTATTTTCTGGCACTATTTATTTATTACTTTGAAATGAAATCTTGGGGGAAATCAATCAGTTTAGACATTCACAACTGTAATTTAGAAATCATAAGCAATCCTGAGAGTATCGAAAAGTATGTTAAGGATGTAATTAGCGAAATTAACATGGTAGCACATGGTGCTTGCCATATCGAGAGATTTGGGGTCGGAAATTTAGAGGGGTATTCCGCCCTACAATTTATTGAGACATCATCAATTACTATTCATTGCGATGAGCCTGAAAAACGAGCGTTTGTTGATATTTTTAGCTGCAAAGATTTTGACGAAAAATTAGTGGAGGAATTTTCCGCAAATTATTTTGAAGGCAAAATTGCAAATTCTACTATTTTAGTACGTAAATAATAAGCCATCCGACAACTTGTAATCCTAAAACATATTATGGTAATCTGTTTTTGAGTGGGATGCCCACTTACCTGATCCTCCCTCCTGACGCCCTGGGGTGGATTTTATTCTTATAGAATTATCTCCATCCCAGGGCAGCTTTTTTTCAAAATTAGAGCTAATAAATTAGGCACCTAGAAAGTTATCCTGAGGTTTGAATTCCTATGGCAAAAAAAAGACCCCGCAACATTTTTTGGCACATGCCAGTTTATGTTGCGAGGCCTGATGGCCCGCTATCGAACTCGCGGACAGCCCTTGCAATTGCGGTCTCTGATACACGAACACCCGTCTTTCCAGCACTTTTGCTCCACATGGAGCAACCATCTGAACATACGAATAAACATCTTTCCTCTCCCCTTCATTCTTGTTGTTGATAGGGCTTACGTATACATAATAACATAACAGGCACAAGGTTACAATACTATAGGGTTATTTTGGGCGGTCGAATTATTATACATTTTCCTTAACCTCTTACCCCATTTCTGTCCCACTGATATAATAACCTCAATGAAAATCGACATAATAACAATATTTCCTGAAATGTTCGCTGATACTTTTAAAAGCGGAATTATTGGCCAGGCCCTAAAATCCGGTTTAATTGAAATAAATATTCGAAATTTACGCGACTGGACACATGATAAACATAAGCAGGTCGATGACCGCCCATTTGGTGGTGGCTCTGGTATGGTTCTGAAACCTGAGCCGCTTTTTGAAGCTGTCGAAGAATTAAAATCCACATCACCTTCTGCGAAAATTATCTTTTTAACCCCATCGGGAAAAAAATATAAACAGGAAGTTGCCGAAGAATTATCCAAGAATGAACACTTAATTTTAATATGCGGAAGATATGAAGGCGTTGACCAGCGCGTTATTGACTCTTTAGTCGACGAAGAAATCTCAATAGGAGATTACGTTTTAAGCGGAGGAGAAATTCCAGCGATGGTTCTAGTCGATTCAATTTCGCGATTAGTACCAGGTGTTATAAAAAACGAAGAGTTTAATAACAGTGAATCTTTTTCAAATCCACAAAACAGAAGCATGCTTGATTTCCCTCAATATACTAGACCGGAAGAATATAAGGGTATGAAAGTGCCTGAAATTTTGTTATCAGGAAATCACAAAGAAGTAGAAAAGTGGAGGAACAGCAACCGAAAGAAAGCCGAATAAATTCGTGCTATTATTCAATCATCTTGTCTGACTACAAAAAGAATTTTCAAAATATATACAACGGTTTGAATCAGGAACAGCGCAAGGCTGTTGATGTTATTGAAGGTCCTGTTTTAGTTTTAGCCGGTCCCGGAACAGGAAAAACTCAGGTTTTAACAATGCGTGTCGCGAATATTTTACAAAAGACAGATACTCCACCAGATGCGGTTTTAGCACTAACTTTTACTGAATCAGGAGTCCATGCAATGAGGGAAAGGCTTCTTAGCATAATCGGTCCGACCGCATATTATGTAAATATTCACACTTTTCATTCATTTGCCAGTGAAATCATCAAAAGCAATCCGGATGAATTTATAATTTCTGCCCAGCTTGAATCTCTTTCGGATTTAGAAAGAGTGAGAATTTTTAAGGAGATATTTGATGAACTTGATTTAAAAAATATAAAACCGTTCAATGCTCCGTATTTTTATCTGCAAACCGCAATTTCAAAAATAAAAGACTTAAAGCGTGAGGCAGTCGATCCTACAGAATTCTCAAATCATATTGAAAAATCAAAAGATACCCTAAAGGGTACAGGTAAGCTTGATGAAAAGGATTATCTGAAAAATATCGAACTTCAAAAAATTTACATACTTTATCAGGAAAAATTAAAACTTTATGGAAGGTATGACTTTGAGGATATGATTAATTTCGTAATAGACCGTTTTAAAAGCTCCCCTACTCTTTTGCAAAAATATCAGGAGCGTTATTTATATTTCTTAGTTGACGAATTTCAGGACACGAATTCAGCACAGGCGGAACTTTTGTATCAATTAAGTTCATATTGGGATCCTGCACCAAATCTATTTGTTGTGGGGGATGATGATCAATCAATATACAGGTTTCAGGGAGCATCTATCGAAAATATAATTAATTTCAACGTGAAATATCCTGATGCGAATAAAATTGCACTCGTCGAAAATTACAGAAGTATTCAACCTATTTTAGATGCTGCTCAAACTGTAATAAGCAAAAACACACTTCGCATCAGCAATAAATTGGATATTAGCAAAGACCAAAAATCCCAGCAAAGCCACGAATCGGAAATTTCAATTTCATTCTCTGAATTTTCATCTTCGTATACTGAAAACTACTTTATTGCCTCAAAAATAAAAGAGCTTATTGATAATGGAATACCTGCAAATGAAATCGCTGTAATATATCGAAATAATGCTGACTCAATTGATATCGCAGATATGTTATCAAGGCTCGGAATTGAGTACACATTGGAAGGAGGAGAAAATGTTTTGCAAAATGGAATTATTGTCCGGTTGATGCATCTTTTACGTGTTATTCTAAAAATCCGCGTAAAGGATGAGGACTTAGACCTGTTCACACTTTTGAATTACGAATTTACAAAAATAAAACCATTAGATGTTTTAAAACTTTCAAGATTCGCCTCAAACCGAAAAATAAATTTCTTTGAGGCGTTGATGCATCCTGAATTAAAAACGGCCGGTATCGAAAATCTGGATGCGATGACAGATTTCCATCAAAAAATCGTTTCATGGAACAAAGCATGCGGCACTATTACCATTTCCGAACTAATTGAAAAAGTAATGGAAGAATCCGGATACTTAAACTGGATTTTGTCTCAGCCAGCCAATTACGAATACTTGAATAAATTAAATTCATTCTTGTCCGAAGTTAAACGATTAAATTACACTAACCGGGAATTAAATCTGGCGGAATTTTTAAATTATGTTGATTTAATGATTGATAATAATATTCCAATTAACGAAGAGACAATTTATATTGAAAAAAATGCGGTAAGGTTAATGACGGCGCATAAATCAAAGGGCTTGGAATTCAAATATGTTTTTATCCCAAAATTTATCGATAAAAAATGGAGCAACACAATCTCAAGAGACTTAATTAAACTGCCGAATTCAATTTTAAGTACGATTCAGCAATTTACTAAGGCCGACACCCCTAAGGGTGCAGGCGAAAAAGTTCATCAGGAGGAAGATGACCGGCGTCTATTCTTCGTAGTTTTAACCAGAACCAAAGACCATATTTACATTACATCCGCAAAAAATTACCAGACAAATACTTTTCAAAGAGAAGGAATTCCCAGCATGTTTTATTATGAACTCCCACAGGATAATATTGAGATAATTGACTCAACTTTATATGAACAAGATATACGCGAATTATTGAAGGAGTTAATTAAACCCGCTCCAACTGATATAAAAATTGAAACCGATGAGGCGGATTTTCTAAAACATTCCCTAATTGATTTTAAATTGAGTGCTTCATCCTTAAACAGTTATTTAGATTGCGCCTACAAATTTAAATTAGAATTTTTATTTAAAACTCCGTCACCTAAAGTTCGTGCTTTGATTTTAGGAATTGCAGTCCACAAAGCACTAGAAATGGCATATAAGGAATTGAAAGAAAACCGTATTCCATCCTATGAATATATAAAAGAAGAATTTATTAAAGAATTAAAAAACGAGCTTTTATCGGAAAAAGAATTTAAGGAAATTGAGACTGAAGGAATTTCTATATTAAAAATTTACTACGAAACCTACAAAGAGGAATTCTCTAAATCTGCAAAAGACATTCTTTTTCTAGAAAAATTTTTCGGATGGGGTTGGAGTAAACCGATACTCGACAATTCAATTCACTTGCAGGGAAAAGTCGATAAAATTATCTCTTTAAATCCCGCAGACAAAACTATAAAAATTGTTGATTATAAGACCGGAAAGCCGCATTCGCGAAATGAAATACTCGGTAAAACGAAATATGCTGACATGGGACAGTACAGGCAATTACTTTTTTATAAACTCCTTCTTGAGCTGGATAAATCTTTTCAGTATAAAGTCCATCAAATAGAGCTTGATTATATTGGAAACCGTACAATAAAGCCCAAACGTGAGATTTTTACTATTGAAGAAAAAGATCTGGAAAATCTAAAGAACACGATACGAGATGTCTATAAAAGCATAAACGAACTGAAATTTGAGAGGACAAAAAACTATAAAATCTGTGAAAATTGTAAATTTAAATTCCACTGCTGGCCTGACGGAATTCCACAAACAGCAAACTCGGAGTCAGATCCAACCTCCGGCTCAACTTCTACTGAACAGCTTGGCCTTTCAATTTAGCTTTTTTAATTTTCCAGAACAAGTCATAGGCGAAATTGAATGCAAAATAAACAATCGGGTTTATGACAAAGTCATATGAATCAATATGCTCAACTAATTCCCCTCCGTAACCGAGTTTAAATCTTGTAAAACCCCAATATTCATCGTTTCTATTATTTGTGGCTCCCCACATGTCGAAAACTTTGCAATTCAGCCGTTTACCGAGTTTGATTGCTTCATATGCAATTAAATTTGAGGCCATCAAATCTCTGTTTTCATTGCTGGATCCTCCGTATGTATAATAAATTGTATTTTCATGATTAAAAAGCATCCATGCGGCTAACGGGCGATCTTTATATGAGGCTATAAGAATATTAGCTTTATTATATTTATTTAAGGTCTCAAATGCCTCGGTATAATATTTTTCAGAATGAGGAAAGAATCCCTGCCTTTTCGCGGTATCGAAATGCAGTTGTAAAAAAGTTTTCAAACCTTTCGTATTGTTTTCTAATGTGACTTCGACTCCTTTGCGAGCCGCCAGGCGTGAATTATATCTCGTTTTCTGCTCAAGTCCAGCAATAATTTCCTCTTCCGGTTTATCCAAATCGATTAAAATATTCCATTTAGTAAAAGTATTGCGAGGAGATTTTCTGCAGTGATCATCTATTTTTTCAATTATTTTTTTATTTGTACCTGAAGAGTCTTCTTTTAAAATATTCGGGATATCAAATCTTATAACAGCACACTTTTCCTCTTCAGCAACGGCCCTTAGCTCGTTCCAGCTGAATTTCTGCGAAATAAAATTAACCTTGGGGGCATAACCTACAAAATATGGCGTGAATGGAATCGGGTGCTTTGTGAACTGCAGATCACCAACCCTTATTGAAGGCGTGCCCATTTTTGTTTTAAATTCTCCCCATTTT
>CAYHDM010000029.1:0-8847 GCA_964355455.1 uncultured Candidatus Saccharibacteria bacterium | reverse complement strand
ACCACCACGAGATCAGGGATACCGAAATAGTCGCCAGTAGAGCGAACCAGACGAATCTCCAGAACAACAGATTGTTCGTCCCGTACTTCTTGGTAACTTCGGTTTCCACGATGCGGCTTACTGCAAACGGGATGTTGCTCCACAGAAGCATCAGCAACAATATGTCCCGTCCGAAGTTTAACCCTTGTGAGTCTCTACTGTTGACGAATATCACTGCTCCGAGGAATACAATCAAGACGGCTCCCAGGTTTCCGAGAAGCGAGGTCTTGGATCTCCAGGCATCGTAGAACGACGTATACACCATGACCAAGGGGCCAAGTACCAATATAGGAGTCGGATCTCCGTACCTTGTGGCTACTTCCATGTAGGCAAATGTGCCTATTAGCCCAGTAAGGCCTGAGAAAAACGCTCCAAGTTGGAACCGCAACCCGATAAGTTTCAGTCCTTCAAACTTCGATACGGAGATCTTTGACGCCTTGGCCAGTGCCGGAAGTATCCATCTGGAGAACACATAGATGGATATTACGGCAAGCCACGAGCCGACGACCAAGTACACCATCTTTCCGTCTTGGGACTCAGGTGTGTTTAGAGCCTTGTTCAGAATGTAGGTGTCGTTCGTGTGCAAGATCGACGCAGCAATTGCTGCAAGAGTCGCCAGTAAAGCTGGTACAATTGTAAGTAGCCAGCTTCTATTACGCCAAACCCAGGTCTTATCTCCCTTAGTTGCAACTTGCCCTTCCATCTTAGGTTCCTCCTCCGTAGTGATCCAAGTCCAAAGTCAAATGCATTGCGTTCATAGTGCGATGCACCGTGGCTTCGGCAAGCTGCCTTGCGGCGGCCGTACCTTCTGCCAGTGCGTCGTAAATCATCACATCAGTTACAGTAGATCTCCTTTCCCTAAAAGGTTCCAAAAGATTCTCGATAGCCTTGAACAACTTGCCCTTGACCTCGACATCGCCGACACGACCCTGTCGGTAGCGTTCTTTCAAATCCTCTACCTCGGTTTCGTTCGGGTTGAGTGCGTCATGGTACTCGAAAACGGGATTGCCTTCGACTGTTCCCGGAATGTCCGCCCGAATCCGTTTGGGATCGGTGTACATCGAGAACACCCGTTTCCGTACCGTCTCCGTCGAATCAGCGGTCAGATAGATCGCATTGTCAAGTGATTTGCTCATCTTTGCATCGCCGTCGGTACCGACAAGTCTTCCGACCTGCCCGATCAAAGGCGAACACTCGACGAACGTAGGACCGTACAACTCGTTAAACTTCCGCGCGATCCTGTTAGTGTCCCTAAGGTGAGGAACTTGATCCATTCCTACGGGAACCAGGATCGGCTCAGTGGATACACCCGGATCGGGCGAGACAAACAAAATATCACTCGCTTGCGATATCGGGTATATCATGAAGCCTGCCGAAGCATCGCCCTTCAAGGTCTTGAGTTCTTCCTTAATCGTCGGGTTGTGCTTCATCCAGTTGAACGGTGTCACCATCGTGAACAGGTTGGTCAGGATGGACAGCTCATCCAACGCGCTTTGGAGTACAAAGTGCACATTGGGCCGTCCGTGGTCGAGACCTACCGAAATCCAGTCGGCGACAACAGCCTTGACAGATTCCCTTACCATCTCCGGACGATCCGCGTGCGTTGTTAGCGCTTGGACGTCCGCAACGAGAAAGAAACAGTCGTAGTCAGTCTGCAGGGGCAACCATTGTTTCAGCGCCCCTACATAATGCCCCAAATGAAGCGGACCAGTTGGTCTGATCCCAGTCAATACTCTTGGTCTCATCTTACTCCTCCTTCTTGAATTATTAGTGTGCGTTCGAGTTCAAAAAAAAGGGGCAAAGCAGGAGGATTTTTGTACTGGTCGTTAGACTAATACTCTCTTGCTCGCCCCTTATTCGGAACAAGTACCGACGGCAGGATTTGAACCCGCGACATGCGATTTTGGAGATCGCCGCTCTACCAGACTGAGCTACGTCGGCAAACATGTTTCTTTCCGTCGCAAGCATCTTGCGATTGATCATGTTGAGGATGATTCTATTTCATGAATTTGAAAAAGTCAAATATAGTTTTTATTATGAGTTTTCTTGAAAATACTTCGACCAGGTGGCAACGTTTTTATGGTTGTCACCTGGTCTAGTGAAGGAGATGGTCGCTACTCGCGCCAAAGAGACTCCCGGGGTCTCCGCGTCCCTGGGGGCTCAATCGGGTTTCCGAAACCCCCGGTTGGGGGGGAGGCGTTATCCACCCCATTATTTCCGAAACCGATCTTTGGTATCTGAGCCACTGCTAGTACCTTTCTAGGTGGGATCTTTTTCTCGATCCCACAGGTGCTTTGTATTGCCATTCCAACCTTCCTTCCAGGTGGATAGACTATCAGCGATTGATAGGTTGCTGGAATTATATTTCTATATATGCCTATAGTCAATCAGATCCCTTCATCAGAATAATCGCTATACAGGTAATTTGCATCAAATTCAACAATCCTCCGCAGGGTGCGTCCCATAGTCTTCCTTACCGGAGGTACTTGTAATATAATGATACCCAGACTTCGTCCGATAGCTCTTTGTATTAAGAAAGGAAACTGATATGAGTCTCGGCATTCTCCGTTTCTTCGACCTGAATAAGGTTGGGGAGCAAATTGTAGAGGGGCGACTGTCCGGTACCCTGCCTGTCGACCTAGTATTTCGTCGTTATAAGAGTGGCCGTATCAAAGTAGAGGTCAGACCTTTGCCCATTCTCTCAGAGAAAGGCGTCGAAATTGTATTCCAAAGTGCGGGGCAGATCATTGCGAGTCCTGCCGGGGTCCACTATGAAATGCCCCCGGGATATTCGTACGGGGAGCAAATCAGGCCAATACCACGATGGAAGGATCTCGCCACACTGGCGAGGATTCAAGAAGTAATTGATAATCCTCCTCCCTGGCAGCTTGCTCGGAAGGAGTCAAAGTGGAACCACTATACCTGTGGGATTTATCACAGAATTGTGTCTGAGCCTGGTGGACTGGAGATGGTAGGAATAGAGGTTTTCTACTGCTTGGGGTTTGAGGCCGCCGACGGATTAGCGACTCGGCTTGCCTTTAACGTAATTGCGTGGCTTACTACGAAGGGCAGCGAGCCCGGGAGTACTGAGTATTCGTTCGGCGGATTCTGCTAATTTGCAGAGGAGCCTGCCAGCCCTGACCGGATGGTCACAATTGTTGAAAAACATTTGTGATCAATCCGGTCTTATTTTTAATTATATAAAGATCAGATTTCAAATATTCGGTTATATAATATATAAGCATGATTTCAGGAAAAAACATTACAAAAACATATATTGGTGACCCCGTGTTGGAAAATCTCGAATTCACGATGGGGAACAATCATAAAATCGGGATTGTCGGCAGAAACGGATGCGGTAAAACTACCCTCTTAAAATTGATTGCGAAAGAAGAAGACCTCACATCCGGAACAATTACTATCGAAGATGAGTCAATTGGATATATTCCTCAGGAATTTTCTTTTCCCGATCAAATGGTTGGCGAATATATAGAATCCCTTTTAGATGAAGAATGGGAGATTTATCGTGCAGAAATCCTAATCAAGCAATTAAAATTCGATAATTATGATCCGTATCAGGAAATTAAAACTTTGAGCGAAGGCCAGAAGATGAAGTTAAAAATGATCGAGGTCTTATTGCAAGATCCTACAATCCTAATGATAGATGAGCCTACAAACCATTTGGATATCGAAGGAATTTTCTGGTTCGAAAAGTATATCAAGCATCTTCCAAAAACTGTTGTAATGATTTCTCATGACCGCGAATTTCTGAATAATACGGTTGATGAAATTTGGGAAATCGAAAATAAAAAAATAATTCGGTTTGTTGGAGATTATGATAATTACCGCGAAGAAAAATTAAAATTAATCGGAAAGTGGAATCAGGAGTATATCGAGTTTCTAAAGAAAAAATCTCAGTTAGAAAAACTTTTAGAAAATGTTCATAAAATAAAAGACGGAAAGAAAAGAGGGAAAGCGATTAGTAGTGCGAAAAAAAGAATCGA
The DNA here is from genome assembly GCA_964355455.1 of uncultured Candidatus Saccharibacteria bacterium. Lineage (GTDB taxonomy): Bacteria > Patescibacteriota > WWE3 > 2-01-FULL-39-13 > 2-01-FULL-39-13 > CAYHDM01. Next base: position 4,804 of record CAYHDM010000029.1, on the reverse strand, counting down.
ACGTGAAGTTACGGGTTCAGCAAAAGAAAGATATACAACTAAGAAAATGGCAAAAGTTAATTTCGCTTCTGATGTCAGCAAACATAAATTGATGATTCGTTTTGATTCCGTTTCAAAATCATATGGAAAAAACGAGGTTTTCAAAAATCTATCGTTTGAAGTTCGGGGTGGAGAAAAGGTCTGGCTATTTGGTCCGAATGGAGCCGGCAAATCCACTATGGTCAAACTTATAATGGGCGAAGAAAAAATGTCTTCGGGAGAAATCACGCTAGGTGTAAATATAAAAGTCGGATATTTTGCACAAAAACAAACCAACATTGATTCCTCCAAAGATTTATTAACAAATTTCCTGGAATCCACAGGATGCGACTACGATAAAGGCTTCGGGTTCTTACGAAAATATATGTTCGAAAAAGATGACCTAAAGCGTCCGATTAAATTTTTAAGTCCGGGTCAGCGTGCAAGGTACGCTTTTGCAATTTTCGCGTACAAAGATTATGATCTTTTAATTTTAGACGAGCCGACGAATCATTTGGATATCGATACTACGGAAATTATTGAAGAAAGTTTAAGGAATTTTAGGGGGACATTATTTTTAGTCTCGCACGACCGTTTTTTCGTGGAGCGAATCGGAATGACTAAAGTTGTGAACCTGGTTGACGGAAGTTTGAGAGAATATTAGGTTTTTCTTTGCTTAGTTTGTATGCAAAATAAATTCCTGCAATAGAGATTAACAGAGAAATTAGATAATCCCACTGATAAATTCCCGAGGTGTAATAATTTTGTTCTGTCAGTTAATTTTTTTTAGCTCTTGGCATATTCCATAAATTATGTATAATCGCTTTCGTACGTCGAACCATCAGCCTTTCAAATCGAAAGGAGGAGAGCCATGAACAGTCCGGATAAGGGTTAACCACCATGAGGCGCATTGCAGCCCCCGAGGCAGGAAGCTATCTATAACAATAGAAGCTTCCTGCCTCATCTTTTTTATTTAGCCTATATTGTAACTGTAGATTTGAAATTCAATCGTTAAAATTTTTCCCAATAAAATGTTGAAGAGTTTTTTTAATAAAAAGAAGCCTTGGATTGGGACATATTGAAGTTTGAAGCTAGGGTTACTTACCCTTAGCTTTCTCAATAAGTTTCTTGGCTTCCGCGACGGTTGTCCACTCTGAGACGATCACAGGCTTCTTGCCCCTGACGTGAATCTCCACGCCGTTCCCGCCGTGAGTGCTGATGATGTCGGTTCCCTGGTCGTTACTCGCGACCACAGTTGCAGTATCACCAACCGTATTTCTTGTAAACCATGCCATTCTGTTCATACCTTTCCGTCCCAATCCAATTGCGCATCATTATAATACTAAATTTTGATAAGTCAACCTATAGTATGGCGGTAACCGTGACAGCTGGCATCAATCTAAGGTAGACAATTCAATATATCCACAATACCAGTGTGTCCCATAGCCTTGACCGTAACGCCGTCTGTGATAATATACCTAGGCTGTAACTAAAGCGGTTTCAGCCTTCATTCTCAAAGGAGAGAACAAGGTGTCAGAGTCGAAGAAGGTAGCAGGCGCGGTGTCAGCGGAAACAAAAGATGAGACTTCCTACATGGAAATTCTCAGGGCCTACTGTCTCATGACAAGGTCAAATCCCGAGACAGTGTAGGACGACTTTCTTACCCGGCCTCTCGTACAGGAAAACTGGAACGATCAAAAAGTTCCCCGATCACCAGTTTTCCTGTTTTATTTTAACTCCACAAAAAACATTCAGCACGTTATACTTTCATAAATGATCACTTTGGATTTACTAATTTATCTAGTCTCGTTTGTAGTTATATGGGCAGGCACGGGGTTAATAGTTGGATCCACCGATAAAATTTCAAGAAAGCTCGGAATTCCTTCATTCGCAATCTCGTTTGTTATTTTAGGAATCCTTACCTCGACTCCCGAACTTGCGGTAGGGTTAACATCGATTGCCGAAGGCCAGCCCGAAATTTTTGTAGGAAATTTGCTCGGCGGAATAATCATTCTTTTTCTCTTAATAATTCCCCTTCTTGCTGTAGCTGGAAATGGAATCAAACTCGACCACGGACTTGATAATTACACGGTTCTGTTCTGTCTTTTGGTAATTTTGGCTCCGTCACTGTTGATTCTTGATAAAAGGGTGACGAATGAGGAAGGTGCGCTTTTAGTCCTTTTATATTTAATTCTGCTTTATTTTGTCCTTCGCAAAGAAGGGTTTTTAGATCGCAGCAACACTAAATTGCTTGAAATAAAATCATATTCGCTGATCGATATTTTTAAAATTCTAGGTGGAGTCGCCCTCGTTTTCATTTCAAGTCACATAATAGTTGATAAAACTATTTCCTTTGCCGAAATTTTTCGGATTTCCCCATTTTACATAAGCTTATTAGCACTTTCATTGGGAACAAATTTGCCCGAATTATCAATCGCAGTTCGCGCTATAGCTTTAAAGAAAAAAGCGATAGCTTTTGGAGATTATTTGGGTTCGGCAGCCGCGAATGTATTATTATTCGGAATGTTTACATTATTAAACATCGGAGAAGTTCTTACAGTTAACGGATTTTATGTAATGTTTGCATTTATGTTTTCAGCGTTAACTCTATTTTATTTCTTTTCAAAGTCCAAAAATACCTTATCTAGAGGAGAAGGCTTGATATTACTTGGAATTTACGCGGTATTTGTCTTTTCGGAAATTGCTAAATTCTAATTTTACAGTTATTTGTTTTGTATGGTATATAGAATCGGAAAATATATTTTTTGCGAATTGAATTTGGCATAATAATTATTCCATGGATTTGTGTATCCTAGGTATGAAATCGAAACTGTTGCGATGAAACTTAAAATTATTAGGACTTTTTTCGCAAAATTAAAATCCGACCAATATTCAGACAAATTTTTCACCACAAAAAAATAAATAATCGGGATAAGCGGCAGAAATCTTCTGGGACCGAATGCCGATCCCGCATAATTTTTTTGCATTATCGTATTGAATAAAATGTATCCGAGAACAATTGCGGCTGTGTAAATCCATAATGGGTTTTTCCAGTTTTTTTTAATTAAAAACGGGATTAGCAAAATAGGTTGATACAAAAATAATCCGTGAGTTCCAAATGTGTAATTAAAAAGCCTAATTGGAATCGGATGATTTAGGGCTTCAAATCCCTGCGTGCTGCCTATCCATTTTGATCCTTCATATGAAAGATAAGTTTCCGGAAATAATTGTGGGGGAAGCAAATCCCCGAATTGAATATAGCTTAAATAAAAGTGTGTAAATAATAAGGGGAGTGCTCCAAGAAAAATCCAAATTAAATCTGAAAGTTTAACCTTCTTATAGTGAGTCAGCCACAAGACTGTGACTGGAACGGTGATAATTCCATTTGTGATATCAACCGCGAAAATGGCCGAGAGGAGAATTCCGATTAATATGCAAATCAATTTGTTCGATTTGAACCTGATTAAGATCAGAAATAAAAATAATTGCAGGAGGCTTTCGAAAATATGGTTCGTCAAATATTTCGAATAAGAAATCAGCAGGGTTCCCCAAATTAGTAGTAACGAAAAAATGTTTGATTTTATTTCAGGTAAATTTAATGGATTCCTTAAAAGATAATAAAAAAGAATATAAATCAGTATTAAAGGAATCGTGTTAGTAATTATGGTAGAAATTTTGTATACGGCGACATAATTGTTGGCTAAAACCGGCTTTATACTTTGGAACAAGCCTTTTATGACAAAGCCAGCAAGCACATGCAGAGTCGGAGGTTTTGACGAATAACTTATATTTTTATAAACGATACGGTCGCCGATTTTATTATATGGAGTCTCATCTATCGATAATTTGTTATTTTGGACAATTGCTAAAATCCCGGCGAGTCGTGACGCGTCGTTATCTGATACCGGTTGTTGTCCAGCGTTAAAGAAAAATATTAGGAATAAAAATGCGGATATAAAAATTACGGTTAAGTTTATATTATTGATTTTCACTCTTCGACTTTGTATAGAAAAATCTCTTTCGCGACAAAAATATTTAATGGAAAGCTGATTGGAATAGTTTTCTCTAGAGTTGCGTCCACATATGCATCAAAAGTTTCAGGTTTGTCATAGCTGAAAATATATCTCGCGTCATTTTCGCTGACCTCGTAATAATTATTCCATGCGCGATTGGCGAGAATATATTTTGCATTGATTCCGGCGCTAATTAGGCTTTTTGAAGCATTTTCCATGGCGATATTTCTGACAATAAAATCAGATATATATACGTAATTAAAAAAAACATAAATCATCATCCATATAAAACTTACGAATATTAAGACTTTGGATATTTGTATAGCCGCGGTTGATTTATATAAAATTAAAATCCAGATGACAAGCAATGGCAGTAAATATCTGTCGTAGAAAATCGGAAGAGCGAGGCATAATCCAAAATATAAAAAGAAGCTAATTATTAAAAATTTATTTCGTATGAAAATATATTTCGCCATTAGAATTAATTTTGAAATTACTAAACTGGAAATAACGATCGATAAATAAAATGTATATGTGAAAAATTTATAGTATCCCATCCAATGGCTTTTATTACCGTCAATATCGGGAAACAGTCCTTTACGTGTAAAAACATTTAAGAGTGATGGAAAGTCCTCAACTTTAAAAAGTTTTAAATTTACAAATAAAATTATCCCAAACAAAATAAATGTGAAGATTTTATTTGTTTTTACATTTAAACCAAATAGTAAGCTTAAAGGCAAAGTAAAAAAACTTAAATATAGAAAAATCGTTAA
>CAYHDM010000028.1:0-9173 GCA_964355455.1 uncultured Candidatus Saccharibacteria bacterium | reverse complement strand
ATAGAGAACGCGGTCAGATATAACAGAGACGGAGGTTCGATAGTCATTGCAACCTTCTCCGGCGAAGGCAAATTCAACATTACTATCGAGAATACCGGTTTGGGCATCTCGGAGGAAGAGTCCAAAAAGATCGGCTCCGCTCCATTCTATCGGGGTGAATATGCCCGCAAAGCCTATCCTATCGGCATGGGCGTGGGATTGTCCGTGGTAAAATCCATAATACGGGCTCATCATGGAACGTTTGCTATCGAATCAAAGGGGCAAGGCATGGGGGTGAAGGTTACTGTTACTTTGCCGGTATAATACGCGCAGATAGTTCTGATGTCGCCATCGAGTGGCTGCAGATCTTATTTACTCGGAAAAAATCACAGTCACACGACCAAACTCCTTCCAAAAATGAGAGGTTCCTAGCGCCATGTTCGGACCTTAAAATGGCAGTGTTATTCTCGAAGGTAAAAAGTTGCGGTTTAGCGATATACTTTCTTGCTTTCCTTATTTTATGAATCATCGCTTTTACAAAACCTTCCTGGTCAGCCATGTTAGATTCGGATAAATCGAGGGTGAGAGAGTCGTTCCTATTTTTTAGATCATTTATCAAATCATCTTGAAAAACCTGTGACAGAGTCGCCAAGAATATATTCTGCGAGTTGGTGAAATTCAGTACGACCTGCCGGAAATCTTCCGACAAAAGCTGCATCTGTCCGATTTCATCTACATATAAAACATCGTCTTCTGAATAATCGGAAGATTCCAGAAGTATCAATTCAAGGGCTTTAATATCTACCCCGTACTTGCCAACCTTGCAAGAACCCCCGAAATCGACGTGCGCGAATATGACCCTGGTTCCCTTTTGATTTTCCAGTTCAAAACCGGCCCGGCCTTGAGTTGTCTTAATTTCCCGAGTTATAAAACCTGTCTTTTTGGGCAGATCACCTATTATTCTTTCCAACATCATTGATTTGCCGCTTCTAGGCTTGCCGGTGATGAAAATATTTTTAATCATCTTGTTTGGAATCTATATAATCACATATTGTCATGATATAAAAAGAGTCTAAATTATAATGTCTTATGTTTAGTTTTTATTAAATGGCTCTAAACCGTGTGGGGTGGGTTAAAAACACTAAATCTTCATTATTTCTTGAACTTTTCTTCATTAAAATTTGAACAAAAATTCACTAAAATTTTAACTTTTCTTCATTATTTCTTCATCGACTGTTGATATGATGTTGATGGATAGAACCTTGAGAGTTCACAACGAGTTCTCTAGGATTATCACCTGGTGCGTCTCAGTCGCAAAAACATCACAAGGAGTCGCCGTCCGCGACACCAAAGACAAGACGAAGAAAACTCTTTTCTTCAAACCAGACGAATGGAGAGCGTTCGTCAAGGGCGTCAAAAATGGCGAATTTGATTACTGACCAAATTCGTCCAAACGCCAGTCACGGTGTGGAGCAAGATCCACACCTTTTTATTTCCCAAATGTGTCATACTGAAATTATATGATAATGATAAAAAACATATCAAAATCATTCAACAGTAAGGAGATATTCTCCGCCGTCAGTTTCAGCGTGCACGCGGGTGATAAGATCGCTCTCGCCGGAGCCAACGGAACCGGCAAATCAACTCTTTTAAAGATAATCTGCGGAGAAATTGATCCTGACGACGGACAGGTTGAAAAGACCAAAAACTTGAAAATGGGATATTTGCCGCAGACGATCATTCTCTCAAGATTGGAAAAAAGCCTGACGGTTCTGGAATACATTAAAAACAAATTTTCCACTGTTGGACATGACTTTTCTCATAAAACCGAAAAAATGCTGAAAGTATTCGACCTAGATTCAATAAAAGGAGCCCGGATGTCTGAATTAAGCGACGGGCAAAAAGTGAAGGTTTTAACTATCAGTATTCTTCTGACTGATTTTGATGTTTTACTACTTGATGAACCCACGAATAATCTTGATATACCCTCTACCATCTGGCTTGAATCTTACTTAAAAGCCTCGAAAAAAAATATCATCGTCGTCTCCCATGATACAGATTTTCTTGAATCCATTTGCAATAAAGTCGTCTACTTGGATTGGAAATTGAAAACCGTTCGGGTCTCGAAAGGTAAATATTCTGATTTTTTGGAAATGTACCATAAAAGCCGATTGCAGCAGGAAATCAACTATAAAAATTATCTCAAGGAGAAAAAGAGGCTTGAGAGCGCCGCCATGGACTTGAAAGTAAAATCCCAAAGAGGTTCCGCCTTCAAGGGGACTGATAACGATAAAAATCTAAGGGGGTTCAAGCGGGAACGCGCCGGGAAAAGTGGCCGGAAGGCAAGCACGATAAAAACACGGATAGAGAACCTGGAAAAGGTAAAACGTCCTGTGAATGAAAAGGAAATGACCATGGAACTAGACCCGGACCATCTTAACGTATCTTTAGATATAGCTGATCTAAAAATAAAGGCGGGGGGCAAAACATTTGGCCCATATTCCATGTATCTACCGAGTGGTAGTTTAATGGTGATAGTCGGATCAAACGGTACCGGAAAATCAACTTTTTTGGATTGTCTGCGCGGAGATATACCGCCTTATTCCGGCAGGCTCAAGTATCTTGGCAATCCCATTATCTGTAATTTCTCCCAGGCACAGCAAGCCCTAATAAAATTCATGGACGCGCTGGATTTCATCGGTAGTAATATAAATTTAGAAACATCAAAACTACATCATATTCTGGCCATGCACGGCATAGATGAGGAAGCAGCTACCGAAGATATCTCCTCTTTAAGTCCAGGGCAGAAAGCCCGAGTTCTTTTTGCTTACATAAGCGCGTTGCGGGCGAACGTGCTTTTGCTGGATGAACCGACGAATCATCTGGATCTGGAAGGACAAAATGCCCTGATATCTATGATCAATGAATACCGGGGAATAGCGGTTTTGGTGACACACGACCGAAATCTATTAAGATCAGTCAGAAAGGAGTTTGCGTATGAATTTACAATGACCGGAGCAAGACGTATTCCCAATCTTGATGCTTATCTTAATTCCATTCAATACTAAAACCCCCTAAAAAGAACTAGGGTCGTAAAATAGTTTAAAACAAGGTTATATTTGCATAATTCGCCAAATCTTCATAACTTCTTGAACTTTTCTTCATTAAAATTTGAACAAAAATTCATTAAATCTTTAACTTTTCTTTATTATTTCTTCATCGGCTGTTGATATGATGTTGATGGATAGTTGCACATAGTAAACAAGAAAGGGGGTGAGTTGAATGAGTTGGTTTACAAATTTCGTTTCAGAACTTACCGGCGACAGTTCGAGTAAGGTTTCAGAAGCACATCACAATGCCAGAGGCGATTCCGGAGCCCGGGAAGGAAAGGATGGTGAAAGCTTCAGATCGGCACCAAGCTGGGCCGAATCACATACGGAATCTGGTATCTCGCACTTCTCTGAAGGTAAAGGGCCGGGTTCTTCAGAAAAACAATAGATAGTAAAGACATACCCAGTTCAGTGCGGGGTCACAGATTCCGCACTTTTATGTTTAGTGATAACATTCATGACCATGGATATAAGAAAATACATAAAACCAGGCAAAGATATAGTAATTGAACTGGATGATGAAGTTGAGTATTTACTAAATAAAAGTGCGATAAGATCATTAAAAGACAAAGATTCGAATATTCTTCTTATCAGACTATTAGATGGTAAGATCAGAAAAACTTCCCTGAAACTTGTAATCCAATCGTTGAAGAAAAATGGGGTTGTTGATTATATAGATAGAGCTAAATAATCTATGTTACTTTGCCGATCTAACACGCGCAGATAGTTCTGATGTCGCCATCGATCAGTATGTTATATATTATGAACAGAAAAATTTTAAAAAATGCTCCTATTTTGGACTCTTGTGTCAAAATCAAGCTTTCCAAAGAAGACTTGTCTTTCATGAAGGCCAAGCTATCGGCGGAAGATCTGAAGAAAGTAAAACATCATTCAAAAAGAATCCATGTTTACAAGCTGGTCTATTTTTCAAACAATCACAAAGTTATGGGATTTTGCGTCTTGCCAAAAAATCTTAAGAACAAGGTTCCCTGCATTATATGGAACAGAGGAGGATCGAATGATTTCGGCGCGATCAAGTTTGGACGGCTATTCACGGACATCGCCGATTTTGCATTAAACGGATATATAGTGTTTGCGAGTCAATATTCTGGTAACAGCGGTAGCGAAGGCGTGGACGAATTCGGCGGTAGCGACATATACGATGTTTTGAACTTATATAAGATCATTAAACTTTGCCCGCAGGCCGATATTGCCAGGATCGGAATGTACGGCCACAGCAGAGGCGGGCTCATGACTTACCTTTCATTGGCAAAAGTCAAATGGCTTCGGGCGGCGGTAGCTGTCGCCGCGCCGAGCGATGAAGTAAACGCTCCGGATTTTCGGAAAGGCTGGCGAGAACACCAAATAAAGATGTACGGGGGCGGCAAGAAGGAGCTGATCAAGAGATCGGCCGTGTATTGGGCAGATAAATTTTCAAATAGAACACCCCTACTTATGATGCATGGCAGTGGTGATTGGAGGGTCAATCCCCAAGATTCAATCCGGCTATCGGAAAAATTACTCGAACACAAAAAGCCATTCCGCCTGATTATCTTCGAGGGCGGGGATCATGGCCTAACTGAGTTTAAAAATGATTAAAAAGATATCGTTTTCAAATGGTTTGAGCGTTACCTGAAAAACATTGAGAAATTCCCAGATCTAAAACCTCATGGGAAGTAGCCTAAATACGGGCTTATCACAGGATTGCCCTTTTTAATAGTATAATCTAGAAACAATGATTTTATTCGAAAAACTAGAAGGTCCATATGGTATTCCCGTGTATTTCCAAAAGCTTCCGGATATTGTCCATTCGGTCAGTTTCGGCTGGACAATATTCGTTGGAGGAGCCGACGACGAAAGCATCGGGTCACCCGGACTCTATCATTGGTTTGAGCATGTTCCCTTCCGTGGGACGAAAAAATACCCGGGCGGATATCGGGAAATCAAGGATTTATGCACAAAAAACGGAGGAAATATAAACGCATATACGGGACCCCACAGCACCACGTACCACGCCACAGTTCCAAGCAGGATCTGGAAAAAAACTCTGCCCATCATCACCAACCTTCTATCACAGCCGCTGTTGACCGATGAGGGAATAGGGGCTGAAAGAGACATAATCATTCAGGAAATTGCCGAACGAAAGTCCAGCAGCTTCGGCAGGATCCATTATGAATTGGGCGGGATCCTCTGGGATGGACACCCTTACGGTCATCATGTTCTCGGAAGCGAAAGCTCATTGCATTTAATGACTCCGTCTATTATGCGGAAAGCTCACGAAAAAAATTACGATCGCTCGCGATGCGTGTTCGTAGCATCCGGCAACATCGATCAAGATGAGTTGATGAACGAGTTGGAAAAAGCAGCCGAAGAAATGCCCGACATGAACCTGCCTCCCAGACGTTCTTCATTTGACCACGGAGCCCTGCCTAAATGGAAAAAGGGGGTTACGACGCGTACAACCGAGTTTCCTTCTTCCACTGTTCTTATGCTTTTTCCATTGCCCGAAATTGCCGCTAGCCTAGAAGATCTTCTCAACTGGAGCATCCTGGCCGACATGTTCGCTTTCGGAGGCCTGAATTCTCCCCTATTCAGAATCTTACGTGATGAAAGAAAACTCGTATATCACGCTAGCGTATGGGATCGCTATCTTCCCAGAGGCGGCTATTGGGGATTTGCCGCGGAAACGCTTGGAAAAAATGTCGACGCCATCATTGATTCCTTCAAGGACGTGCTGAAAGACCCGGAGATCTATTCGAGTAAAAGGATAAGGGATGTTCAGACCGGGATCAGCGGGCTGTTTGATATACGGCCCATAGACGGATCCTTGTACAGACAATATGGCACCAGCCGATTGGTTGAGACAGGCCATCTATACAGCGACCAGGAATACCTCGACGCCCTAAACAGATTTACTCCGGAACTTGTTAAAAACATTCTGCGATCAGTTAAGGTTGAAGACTCTCACATAATTGTTTTTAGAGGCAAAGAAAATTAACTCGTGATTATGAGCCTATAAATATAGCCTTGATAGCTTTTTAACTTTTCTTCATCAGAATTTTATCTCCCGTTGATATGATGTTCATGATAGTCAAAAGCTTCACCATCGACAACGATATATCCTTCATGGAGAAACATATGCAGTTAATAGATCAAAATAATTCTAATCCTTTTGCGTTTTAGAAAGGTCGAGTGAAGATAAAATACTCACAATATCTTTAGCGGCATTTTCTTGGTAAAATCTTGAAATATTTGTACTCATTGTCTCTCTATAATGTTTATCGTTTATAATCAACTTGATTTCTTCTAGGAGGCTTGCCGGAGAAAGTTGTGACTCTTCTATGAGTGACGCGGCTTGTGACTGTCTGAGAACCGCAGCATTGAAGAACTGTTCATTATTTGCCGCTGTAGATAAAGGGATCAAGATAGACGGTTTACGATATTTAGCTATTTCTGAGACTGCGTTTCCACCAGATCGCGATATTACTAAATCGGAATGTGCCAGAATAGCGTGTAATTGAGGGGGATCCATGAAAGGTATGGATACATACTTGCCAGCATATTTTTGATTTTTCTTCAAAATAGATCCGGAGTTAGAATATCCTGTTTGATGGATTACATTCGTGTATTGCAAAACATCAGGAATGATGGCAGACATCGTTTTATTAATTGTTCGTGATCCACTGCTACCTCCTATGACAACAAGTAAGGACAGTTCTTTATTTAAAGAGTATTCTCTTGCTAGCTTTTCTTTATTAATTTGTATGTTAAATTTAGGTACAGGGTTTCCGGTTAGATAAACTCGAGTGTGTTTAAAGTATTTGTCTGTATCTTTATAAGCAACCGCGACACCATCAACAAATCTAGATAATATCTTGTTTGTAAGACCTGCGACCGCATCAGAATCATGCGTAATCGCTGGGATTTTTAGAATATGTGCCGCTATCACAACTGGTAGTGCACCGTAGCCTCCTTTTGAGAATACCACTGTGGGCTTGTAGTCTAAAATTATACGAATTGATTGTATGAAACCAAACGAGACCATGAACGGTATTGCTAGATTTCTTAAATCGAAGTAACGTCGGAATTTACCCGTTGTGATGGTCTTGGTTATAATATTTTCGTCTGAGAAAAGCTTTTCTACCTTCTTATAAAGTGATCCATTCGCACCAACATACAACAAATCTACATCCTTGTTTAATTTCCGTAGTTCCTGGGCAACAGCCAGCAAAGGAAAGATGTGACCGCCAGTTCCACCGCCAGTTAATAACACACGCATCTTGTTCATGAGTTAACTATACACGAAGTGTACAAATTCAAAAGACAATCTGCCTAAAATGACCTTAAAATAAGGTTATACTTGCATAATTCGTCAAATCTTCATAATTTCTTGAACTTTTCTTCATGAAAATTTGAACAAAAATTCATTAAAATTTGAACTTTTCTTCATTATTTCTTCATCTCGATTTGATAGGCTGTTGATAGACAATTAAAAACCTATGGACAAATACAAATCTCCACCAGGTGATTACTGGGACGAAACAATTTGCGAGGATGATCGCCTAGAGCGGTAACCTCTCGTTAGTAACAGCTTCCGTTGGCTATATAACGGACACAGCAGAGCTTCACAAAAAACCTCAACGCTGGATTTAAAATGGATGCATTAGTTGACTTAATCTTCAGCATAATTGACGGCCGGACACAGGAGCAAAAAGACAACGACGTGTCTGACCAGCATTAATTGCTGAATGCGAGGGGTAGCACAAGTTGCTACCCCTCTAAATTTATGCCGAGTATATTTTTCGCAATATTTAAAGACATTGTCGTAAAAGGATTCAGGCTAATATCGTGGACGATTTATGTCTTCCGAAACACGATAAGAACCAGCTCTATAACTACGCCGCTTTAGGCATCCGAATCGGTGAGGGGGCAGGAGAGGCTACCGGCGCCGGAACAGGAGCCACTGTTGGCAACTTCTTAATTTTATCCATCACCGCATTGGCCTGGGCTTTGAATTCTTGCGCCGAAGGTATGACCCCGGATTTCGATGCAATATAAATAGGCTCGCCGAAAGAGATGGACAAGGCACAGCGGCCGAGGAAAAAATCGCGCGGGGAGAGACGGAAAGTGCCGCCGAGACGGACCGGGACGATCGGCCGGCCGGTCACATGGGAAAGATAAGCTACGCCACCCTTCCCTTCCTGGATATTGCCGTCCTGGGTGGTGCGGCCCTCGGGAAAGATGCAGAGACTGCCGCCCTCGCGGACGATGCTTTCGTGTGTCTCCAGGGATTTGGCATAATCATGCAAGTCGACCTTGACCGGATAGGCACCCCAGACATTGAAGAAGACGCCGCCATAAAAGGCCTGCCTCCAGCCGGCGTACTTGTAAAAGGCCCGCTCGCGGGAGGTATAGAATATCGGTGAAAAGCGCGAGAAGAACGGTAGACTGCCAGGCAGAAGGAAAACGTCCATTTCGCTCGAGTGATTGCAGGCAAAAATGGCGTTATGAGGGACTTTTTTCAGATTTTCAGTGCCTTTGATCTCGATGCGACCGAGTATAATGAGGATCAAGCGCGTCGGCACCCAGATAAGTTGCTGGAGGAGCCACGGACTTGTAAAATACCACAGCTTTAAAAGTTTCATTTACATATTCATACCATAATAATTATGATAAATCAATACCAAATACGCGTTTGCTGTTGATAAGCAAGGCTTTTTCAACGTTGTCCACAGGCAATTTTTTAATCCGCGCGATTTTGTCTATGACTTCGCTGACATACGCGGGTTCGCATCTTTTTCCGCGATACGGGAACGGCGCGACGAACGGGCAGTCGGTTTCGGCTTGGATCATATCGAGAGGCACGTATTCAACCAGCTCCTCATATTGTTTGGCGAAGGTGATGACGCCGGTGAATGAGAGCGTAAAGCCGAGATCGAGGAAAGCGCGGGCTTCTTCATTTGTGAGCTTTCCTTTTGCGTGTTAGGATTCGATGAACTCATTGAGGATCCTCCTGACTTAATTTTAATTATAAGAGATTTTCCTGATTTTGTCAATAGATTTATTCTTTGCCATGCCCTCTTC
>CAYHDM010000027.1:0-9192 GCA_964355455.1 uncultured Candidatus Saccharibacteria bacterium | reverse complement strand
TCCGAAGCAACCTTCACAAGATGAGAATTTTGATGGGTTTGGAGAAGTTGATACGACAAAACCCGAAGTCGTGAAGTTAAATCCTGATAAAGTTCTTGGAGTTCAGAACGAAAATATTGCTGAGCCGTTCGATCCACTTAAAGATATAGACAAGGTCATGCAGGAAGATTTTAAGGAAGCACTGCTATACAATGATCTGGATTACGATTTTAATAACGATAAGAAAGTCACAATGGCCGATTATCCGCTGTTTATTGAATTTGCTATGAATTATGGGGAGTAAGGGAATTTAATCATGCACATCCTAGTCTTCACCGAAGGAACACTTTTAACTCACAACGCGGGCAGGACTCTTTCCAGAGAGGAAATTGTGAAGCAGGTTCAGGCACAGTTTCCCGAGATTCATGATTTCGCAAACTATATTCCTGTCGGAAAAGCTGCAAATAAATTAAATCGCTGGAAATCTCAAGGCACAAAGATTTCTTACCTAACCTCCCGCAGAAAAACTAATGAAATTAATGACATTCAAAATGTATTGGATAAATATGGATTTCCCAAAGGTGAACTCTATTTCAGAAAAGAAAATGAAGAATATAAGGATGTCGCTGAAAGAATTTTACCGGACATTTTAATTGAAGATGATTGCGAAAGCATCGGAGGAGAAGCCGAAATGACTTATCCGCATATAAATCCGGATATCAAAGCTAAAATAAAATCAGTAATTATTGAGGAATTCGGAGGGATTGATGGCCTTCCCCCGGATATTCACGCGTTATGAAACCTAGCGCCCATAGTATTGCATTTTGGGTTATTGGGTATACAATCTACGCATCCTATGAGAAAGGAGGCTAAAACTATGGCTCTACGGAAATTTACGTTGGTTGAGCAGTGCCCACAATGCGGGCAAGCAAAACCGAAAGGCGGGAGATGCCCGTACTGTAGTTGCTGCTAGTTCTCGGAGCGGTTATGTGTTGCATAAACACCAAAACATAACCGCTCAAGTTTTTCCCGAAAGTGATTTTTGTGTAAGGCTGAAATTATTCTGAGAAATAGATTTTAGTCTGCTATAGGGCCCGTATTCACAAGTCTTCCAACAACCGATAATCTGTATTTTGTGGTTCCTGACGGTGTACAGGTGAATAATTGCATTGTACTTTCGTGCTTGCCCAAACTTCGGGGCAGAGGCTGTTCCAGCGGATCAATGTTCTCTGGGCGATCGACTTTTGTAAGCTCCACAACGTATTTGTATTCTTTATCTTTATATTTCACTGTGAATTCATCTCCATACTTAAGTTCGTCTAGGTGGGCAAAAACTGCGGAATAGTCTCCCTGTTTATATCTGTTTCTGGAATTTTTGTATGTGGAATGTCCAAATAAGAAAGAATTGCACGCCTCATCGGGTAGACATGTTCCTTTGTAATGCCCTATGGCTTTTTTTGGATCTAAATTCACTGAATTTATGGAGACTTTTGCATCCTCAATTTCCAGGGACGGGACCGATAAATAGAAGAATTCAGGCTCGGATTCGTCAACTTCTTCTGCGTCAACGGCTTCATCTACTTTGTCTTCATCTCCTTCATCACTTTCAGGAGGACCGGCCAGCTCCTCATTGGCTATTTCTCTAAAACTCGCATTCAGCTCTTTGAACTTAAACGGCTCGGTTTCCTTCAAAGATAATGAGGAATTAACATCTTCAACAACCGGGCTTATAATCGGAACAGCCTCCCCGGAATTTGCATAGGTATCAACAACGGGAATAAAAACCTTTGTGAACATCATGTAAAGTCCCGCGAGAATTAAAACTGATGAAATTATAGTTTTAAGCGCTAAGGCTTGGATGTACCCGACAAAATTGAACCTGACAACAGCAGGCTTTTTTATGATGGTATATTCAGTTGATTTAGAGTATTTATATGGCTTAAACACTGGGTTTGTCTTGCCGACTCGCCCTGTCCCATGATTTAACGATTGCAAAACTTTTAAAAGCTCTGCGATAAGTTAGATTGAGTATAACATAAAGTCGTCTATCAAATCCCTTTTACTTCCACTATTGGTTTTAAGTTTTACATCCAATTCTAAAAGTTTGAGATAAACTTTTTTTATGTCCGCAGGATTGTATCTAGATGACGCGTTTTTTTGTTTAACATATGGATGAAGCTGATTTCCCGTTTTATTATTGTGCTTTACTGAAACGAAATTTCTTAGTCCCATATATAAAACTCCAACGATTAACGGTGCTTCGTTTTCGATATTAGTTAATTTATGGATTAACGTTATGGCTTTTACTTTGTTCGCTTCCACAAAAACCGCATCGGAGATATTAAAATTTGTGTAGTCGCGGGCCTTCGAAAACTCTTTCAAAACTGCGTGCTTCTTCAGATTTTTGTATATATTTGTTAATTTATTTACTCCATCATCCACTATAAATAAATCATTTTCAGAATCGGCCCTTATTTGATTTAAAAATTTCGCGTTAAAATCGATGTTTTCAGCTTTACTCGCGTATATAAATACTGAATTCCCGGATGAAAACATTCCGGAAGAATTTATTAGATCCTGAATTTCAACCGGAGTATATTTATTTTCTTTTGTAAATTGATGAATTGAATGACTTTTCGCGGCAGCCGTTTCTTTTAATCTGGAAAGGAAATTCGAAATTTCAGGCTTGTTATCCCCGGTAATTAAATAAAGCATTTAGTCTTTAAATAAAGCCTCTCTCACAATTGCACGGATTTGGTCAAACGTACGACTTATCGGAGTCAACACATATTGATACGGTTTATCGGGCCCATATCTGGCTTCCCACTGCTCTTTCGAAAGGGACATTACTGTTCCCGAACCTAATTGATCACTTGTCGGCTCATTCGAAATAACTACGCGCGCGATCTCCCCTAATTCGACATCTTTATATTTGTCGTAAAAAAGAAGGGCTTCAGGCAATTTAATGTTCGTAATAACATTTGATTTATAGCTATCGTACAAATTTTTTATTTTAAGTGGATTAAAAAGCGTTTCGGCCGATAAAATTTTCTCTTTTAAAGCTAAAATAACTTTTTGCTGTCGGCGTGCACGCGCAAAATCTCCGGCTTCATTTGGATTAGTGGAATGGCGTGACCTTGCATATTTTAGGGCGGTTTCTCCATCCATAATCTGACGCCCGGCATTAAAACGAATATGCTGATAACGATCCACAATATTAGAAGCGTTTTCCATACCTTCTATCGGGTAATCGTAATCATCAAAGGCTTTATCAACCGTGATTTCAATACCGTCGACGGCTGTTATAGAGTCTACAAAGGTGTCAAATCCGACAATTGCGTAATAGTGGATTGGAATTCCAACGACGCTTGAGACGGCCTTCTTTGTGACTTCAATATCTCTTCCCGTAAATGCGTAAACCGAATTTATCTTCGTTTGCAGTTCTTCTATCCACAAATCCCTCGGAATGGAAATAATAACCGGCCTTGTGCCGTCCTCATCAATTGAAACAACCATAATTGTGTCAGTCAAGACGGTTCCCCTATCGCTTCCGGCTGACCTGCTGTCGATTCCTAAAAGAAGGATATTAGTTCTTCCATCTGTGCTTTGAAGCTCTCCATCGGCGACTACTTGCGAAACCACTGAGACAGGTTCAAATATTTTTTTTACGGAATCAGGAAGGTTCTCCCTTAATAAAAAGAAGGCGAGCACGCCAATAGTTAACAAAAATAGAAAGATATATTTTATAGCGGACATAATTTAATTATTTTATATTATTTCGGGGCCAATTTGTTTACTATTTTGGCAAAACGTGCGGGATCCAAGGAAGCATTCCCGACTAAAAATCCTGTGATGAACAATGAATTTAAATAATTACCAATATTGTTTTCATCAACACTACCGCCATATATTACACTCTTTAGCCCTATTTTTTCAACCATAATTCTCACTTTGTCAGTGGATATAGCTCCGATTGAATTTACCGCAGTACTTATTGCATCCGGAGGTTCGTAAGCAAATAAGACCTTTTCATTTGCAAATTTATTTCGAACGGCATGAAATTCTTCTTCGGTTGAAAAACAGACAACAGGAACAATATCGGCTTTTATCGTATTTTCTATCTTGGCGTTTATATCATCTATAGACTCGCGTTTCCGTCTTTCAGAGTGCCCTAAAATTGCGTAATCAACTAGTCCGTTTAACTGAAAGGCTCCGACCTCCCCCGTATGCGCACCGTTTTCGAAAGATGAAATATCCTGAGAAGCCAGTTTAAAATATCCGAATTTATGCGCAATCATTTTTAGTGTAACAATATGGGGAAAAGCCGGCGCGATAACCACCTCAACATTATCCAAAATCGATTTATTTACTTCGGAATCGAAAGTCTCAACCCAGCCTTTTAAACCTTCGTAAGTTTGGTTCT
The DNA here is from genome assembly GCA_964355455.1 of uncultured Candidatus Saccharibacteria bacterium. GTDB lineage: Bacteria > Patescibacteriota > WWE3 > 2-01-FULL-39-13 > 2-01-FULL-39-13 > CAYHDM01. The sequence continues at coordinate 4,790 of CAYHDM010000027.1, read as the reverse complement.
GCTTCCAATTAGCTATTACTATCATCTCGTAATTTATTATTTATAAGCACTTTAAGTTCACCGACTAATTTGGGCAAGCCCTCCAAATGAGAGTGATGATATTTATATCCTACACTATTTAAACATGCGTATGCAGTAGGGATACTCTTGTAAACTTCTTCGGCGTACGCGCATGAAATCAGGCATCTGGGCAGGACCGCCACATTTTCTCCATCTTCACCCTGATTTGATTTATCGCATCCCATAGGACATCCAAGGCACGAAGGATTACTTCGCGGCTCAACTGATAATTTACGGTATTGATCCAATAAATCGGTATACAATTCTTCGTAGTGACTAAAATCGCTGAAATCTAAGGATTCTGTTGAATCTATGCTAACGCTGAGGCCCCCGCCAAGCTGGGTCTCCCCCGTAAAGAAATTTTCTAAATTTATGCTGTTGCCGAAGGAGAAATATCTTTGTGAAGTCGCGGCATTTTTTGTCAAAACAAAATCCGAATAACGGCGCTCAAAATCTTCTTCTTTTTCGGTTGTAACTGTAACCTCCTGATTAAAAAGAGAAACATGCACAAATTTGTCGGTAGCTCCGGTAAAAACTATTGCGTCAATACCTACCATGTTTAAAAGACCTGCGATGGTTCCTCCTCCGAATTTTTCTTCGACGGCACCTCCTGATGAATATAATAAATTGGCTTTTGAAATATAAGGAAAATATCCGGATAGCGGTCCGGCGGCTAGGACAACGGGTTTTTCATCCAAATTATCAGCGAAAAGTTTATAACCTACTCCGATTCCACCGATGTATTTCCATAAATCTTCGTGGATTTTGAATTCGTAACCCAGTGTATTTAAGTCTATGTATAGAACCTTTTTGTATTCTAAATTCATTTTTCAACGATGGTGTCAAAACAATTCCTCGGACAAATGTTAACTATTTTTTCGGGATTTTTGATGTCGGCACCATAATCAATTTGGATTTTGTATTGACCTGGCTTGCCTTTAATTGCAATCGGAGAATCCTTTAATCCTAATTTTTTGGCTTCATATCTTGCGGCGGCCAATACACACAACCGGCATCCGATACACTTTTGTTCTCTTGGAGTAACTAAATATCTTTTTACCATCTATTATGAAAGTGGATGTTTGGCAAGATACATGGCCATTTCTACAAGTCTATTGGAATATCCCCATTCATTGTCGTACCAAGCCAAAACTTTAACCAAATTACCGCCGACAACTCTTGTCATCTCCCCATCAACAATGGCCGAATATGGAGTTTTAATAATGTCTGATGAGACTAAAGGTTCTTCTGTATAAGCTAATAAATAAGCCATTTCAGGTTTTAGGGAGGCGGCCTTAAAAGCTTCGTTAACCTCTTCGCGTGTAACATTCTTTTTCAGAACAGCAGTAATATCCGAAATTGAGCCACATACAACCGGAACTCTCAGCGAAATTCCATCAAAAATCCCGCTCATCGAAGGCATGGCTTTGCCGGTAGCCTGTGCGGCTCCGGTTGATGAAGGAATAATATTTTGAGCTGCTGCCCTTCCTTCCCTCAAATCTTTTTTGCTTGGGCCGTCAACAATTGCCTGACTCGCTGTATAAGCATGAACGGTTGTTAGTAAAGCTTTTTCAACTCCAAATGCATCATTTAAAACCCGAATTACGGGAGTTATACAATTTGTTGTGCATGAAGCGTTTGAAACAAGCTGTCCGTTTGCATCTAATTGGTCGGACCCGAAAACTTTGGTGACAAATCCGTCATCTTTAGCGGGAGCTGATAAGATCAATCTTTTTGCCCCTGCTGTTAGATGCTGTCCGGCTAATTCTGAGGAGGTGAAAATTCCGGTACATTCTAAAACAATATCAACATTTAAATCCTTCCACGGAAGCTGCAATGGCTCTTTGATAGAAAGCATTGTGAATGGTTTTCCGCCGACAATAAGTTTTCCGTCTTCATGTGATACTCTTTTTCCATATCTCCCATATACAGAGTCATATTTTAATAAATATGCGAGGGATTCTATAGAACCTAAATCGTTTATTGCAACAATGTTTATTTGCTCACCGGCATCTATTTTTTCCAGAAGAATTTTGAATGTTGACCGGCCAATGCGGCCGAATCCATTAATAGCAATATTCATAAAACTTATAAATTTGCATCGATCCAGCTTTTTAAAACCGGCTCGGTGGCTAAACCAACTTTACGATTGATTTCTTTTCCGTCTTTCATCATAACAAGAGTCGGAATACTCATAACTCCTGCCTGCTGTGTTCTTGTCTGATCCTGATCAACATTAACTTTCTCGACTTTTATTTTTCCGGCATATTCGCCTTCAAGTCTTTCAAGCGTCGGACTAATTATCTGGCAAGGCCCACACCAGTCTGCATAGAAATCTATTATTGTAACCATATGACCATTCTACAAAGTGAGAACGAAAAAGCAAACGAGCTAGAATCCCTGTAAACTAAGTGATTTCATTTTTATGTTTCGGGTTTTTAATCGGCGGTTTAAATTTAATTCAGATTTATCAAGTAATATCTTATTAAAGGTAATTAATTAAAAAATCCTTTCAGTTTGACAAAGTTTAGTAATTCTGCCAAATTGAAAGTACAAAAATTAGACGCGTATTAGTACGCTACTAATTTTTGGAAGCAAAAATTATGTCATCCAAAACAGAAACAAAAGTTACAAATGTTAAGCAGGACAATAAGATGGAAGCGCTCAAATCAGCGATAAGCCAGATAGAAAAAACATATGGGAAAGGTTCCATTATGAAAATGGGGGATACTCCGGTTCAGGAAATCGAAGTAATACCTACCGGCTCACTAACGCTGGACATCGCATTGGGCGTGGGCGGAGTTCCACGCGGAAGGATTATCGAAATATACGGACCTGAATCGAGTGGTAAAACCACATTAGCTCTAAGCATCGTCTCTCAGGCACAAAAGCGTGGAGGAAAAGCCGCCTTTATAGATGCGGAACACGCGTTTGACCCAGGGTACGCAAGAGGTATTGGAGTGAATGTTGATGAAATGTATATTTCTCAGCCGGATAATGGCGAACAGGCATTAGAGATAACTGAAACATTAATTCGTAGCGGAGCTTTAGACGTAATCGTGATTGATTCCGTCGCTGCCTTAACACCGCGGGCCGAAATAGAAGGTGAAATGGGAGATTCCCATATGGGACTTCAGGCAAGACTCATGAGTCAGGCTTTAAGAAAAATCACCGCGATAACCAGCAGAAGCAATGTAACAGTAATTTTTATAAATCAACTTCGCGAAAAAATCGGCGTGATGTTCGGGAATCCTGAAACCACAACCGGAGGAAGGTCCCTTAAATTTTACGCATCAATCCGAATGGAAATCCGAAAAACATTAGCAATCACTGATAAAACCGACACTATCGGAAACCGAACTAAAGTTAAAGTTGTAAAAAACAAAGTTGCTCCGCCTTTCAAAGTCGCCGAATTTGATTTGATATTTGGAAAAGGAATCAGTCATTCAGGTAGTCTGCTCGATGCCGCGGTTGACCAGGGAATAATCGAAGCCGCAGGAGCATGGTTCAAGTATAAAGGTGAAAATATTGCTCAAGGCAGAGAAAACGCCAAGAAATACATTGAAGAAAATCCAAAAGTCTCGAAGGAAATCGAAAATCAAATCTACGAAAATCTGAAAAATAAAAACGTGAAAAATGTTGTAAAAGAAAGTGAAGGTAACGAAGATATCACCCTCGACTAATTTAAAAGATCTCTATCAGATTTTTGTTGATAACAAATTTCTCTGCAGTATTTCAGGAAACGACCTTTTAGAATCTCGTCTCGCAAGCGGAGACGAAATAGACCAGACTAAATTAAGTGAGCTTTTGTACAAAAGCCTTAAGGGCAAATTAGCCAGCTCTGCTCTGCGGTATCTGGCGAGCCGTCCACATAGCGAAAATGAAATCCGGCGATATTTAAAGAAAAAACTTTTCGGACATTGCCGCGAGACCGAAGAATACAAAACGATAGATAGCTCTAAAATTATCGAGGAAATCCTTTCAACATTAAAAATAAACGAATACGTAAATGATGAGGATTTCGCTAAATGGCTGGTTATCCAACGAACCTCTTTAAAAAGCGTGAAAAGTAAGAATGCAATAAGGGCGGAACTCCAATCAAAAGGGATAGATCAGGGATTGATATCCGCTTCGCTCGAAAAAATAGATTCAGAGTCAGAAGAGAAAAGAGCCACCGCGATAGCAGAAAAAAAACTAATACTCCTTAAAAACCGAAATCTTGAACCTAAAGATTTATACGCAAAACTATCAAGATACCTTATGTCAAAAGGATATTCATGGGAAATCACCCGAGGCGTGGTTGACAGTCTCCTAAAGCCTTTCTAAAATAGCGGTAGTACCGAAAGATACTGGATTTTATATTAATTAGTTAGAATAAGGGCAGAAGAATCGATTTTAGCCTAAAAGAGCCGATATCCACAAGATATCTATACTTGTGCATAATTTATAAGGATCAAAGAATAAATGGTTATTAGAAAATATCTAAATTTTAAGAAAAATCAATCAAAAACTAAAATCCAAGCGATTTTAGGACCAATATCCTTTAAATAGAAAGACTAAAACCCGGTAAACCTTCTGTAAAACAAAATGCCAATAGAGACAATTGTGATTTCTCTGGTGAGTACACTCGGAACTGCGGGTTTGATGTACTTACTGATCACAAAAAACCAAAACAAGCGAGAACAGGCCTCAATCGAGCGTGAACGAGTCAATCAGAAAAAAACAGGCCC
>CAYHDM010000026.1:0-9860 GCA_964355455.1 uncultured Candidatus Saccharibacteria bacterium | reverse complement strand
GATTAGCTGATTTCAAGGCTTTCGATCAAATCGATAAAGCCCCGGAAGAAAGAGCAAGAGGTATCACTATAAACGTTTCACACGTTGAATATAGTACCGAAAAGAGACACTATGCTCACATTGATGCTCCTGGTCATGCCGACTACATCAAAAACATGATCACTGGTGCCGCTCAAATGGATGGTGCTATTCTTGTTGTTTCCGCAGCTGACGGACCGATGCCGCAGACCAGAGAACATATTCTCTTGGCCAGACAGGTTGGAGTACCTAAGTTAGTTATTTTCTTAAATAAAGCCGATCTGGTCGATGATGAAAGTCTTATCGAGCTTGTTAAAGAGGAATTAAAAGATCTTCTTAAGAAAAACGAATACGAAGAAAACACCCCAATGATTGTTGGATCAGCATTAAAAGCTTTAGAAGGCGATGAGGAATGGGGAAAGAAAATCGACGAACTTATGGATGCAGTAGATACATGGATCCCGACACCTGTAAGAGAATTGAATAAGCCGTTCTTGATGCCGGTTGAAGACGTTTTCTCTATCAAAGGTAGAGGTACCGTTGCAACAGGTCGTATTGAAAGGGGCAAAATTAATATAAACGAAGAAGTTGAAATCGTCGGACTTAAAGATACAAAAAAATCAGTCGTAACCGGGGTTGAGATGTTCAATAAACAACTTGCAGAAGGTTTGGCTGGTGATAACGTAGGTATCCTTTTAAGAGGGGTTGAAAGAACAGATATTGAAAGAGGTCAGGTTATTGCGGCCGTCGGCAGCATAACTCCTCATACAAAATTTTCAGCTGAAGTCTACGTTTTATCTAAAGAAGAAGGTGGAAGACACACACCGTTCTTTAGCGGATACAGACCTCAGTTTTATATTAGAACCACAGACGTTACCGGAGATGTAACTCTCCCGGAAGGCGTTGAAATGGTCATGCCGGGTGATAGTATTACGATGAATGTAGAGCTTATTACACCTGTAGCAGTTGAAGAGGGACTCCGATTTGCTATAAGAGAAGGAAGCAAAACAGTCGGAGCCGGCGTTGTTACTAAGATTGTAAAGTAATAGCCCTAAGTTGAAAATCGAAGGGGGTTCCGCGAGGAGCCTCCTTAACTGTTATTTAAAGCACATTATGGAGAAAAAAGCTAAAGCAGCTAATACATCAAATAGAATAAGGGTAAAAATAAAGTCCTATGATATTGGGACGATAGATCAAAGTGCCCAAAAGATTGTTGATGTTGCTATCCGCACAGGAGCTAAAATTTCCGGACCGGTTCCATTACCGACTAGGGTAGAAATTTTTAGCTATCAGCGTGCCGCTAACAATGATAAACGATCCTTTGAACAGTTTGAAAGAAGGACGCATCAAAGAATAATCGATATATTAGAGCCGACGGCGAACACAATTGCTGAGCTCTCAAACTTAAAACTGCCTACTAGTGCTGGAATAACTATTAAGAGCTAACCGCTCACAGTTAATTAAGCCACAAAGTATATTAAGAAGAGCAATTTTAAGCTCTTTTTTATTGGCTGTACTAGGCAAAGGTGATACCAAATGAGAAAGTTATTATATACAAAAGACACAACTAAATATGCCAGAGTGAAAACCAAAAAAGGGTTAATGTCCCAGTTATTTGACGAGAATTCCTATTTGGTTCCGTTTACAAGTTTGAAATTAGAAAATACTGAAGATGTGAAATTATTTGAGGGATATAATCCCAAAACAATAATAAAAGTTGAAGGAAATTCAAAAGGTAAAGGGTTTCAAGGTGTTATGAGACGATGGAATTTTTCCGGTGGACCGGCAACACATGGTACAAAGGATAAACATAGAGGTGGAGGATCAATCGGTACACAAGGTCAGGGAAGAGTTATTCCCGGCAAAAAGATGCCAGGAAGAATGGGAAACGATAGAATCTCGGTTGTTACAAAATTCTTAGGTGTGGATGCAGATAAAAATATAATAATGGTTAAAGGTTCTGTTCCGGGAAGCATAAATTCCGAAGTTATTGTTCATTTGCCTATAAATAACAATGAAAATTAACGTATTTGATACAAAAGGGAAAACTACAGAGAATATAGATTTCAGCTTTGATAAAGCCATAACTGAATTAGATTCAAATATATTGGTCCAGTATGTAAGGATTTTTCAGACAAATCAAAGGCAAGGTACAGTGAAAACTAAAGACAAATCAGAAGTACGAGGTGGAGGCAAAAAACCTTGGAAGCAGAAAGGAACGGGTCGAGCCAGGGCCGGTTCTTCAAGATCTCCTCTATGGGTTGGCGGAGGAGTCACGCACGGACCTAATCCGAAAAGCTGGTCAATTAAAGCTCTAAAAAGACTGAAAAGACAAGCCATGCAGTTAGCATTTGTACAGAAATTGAATGATGATAAAGCCAAAATATTTGATGTTTCAGATGACTTAAAACATTCAACTAAAAAAGCTTCATCATTATTGAATTCGCTTAAAGCTGAAGGAAAAGTCCTCGTATTACAGGCAAATATGCCTGAAGTTTATAAGTCATTCAGGAATATCCCAATTGTAAGAATTTGCAGTATAGACGAAGTTAGCGCATACGAAATCTTAAGTTCAGACGTAATTGTTATGGATAAAAATTCTTTTAATATATTTACAGATAAATTTTTTAAGGGAGAGTAATCATGGAATCACAAAGCATTTTAAAATCAAGCATAATAACCGAAAAAGCCTCCAAAATACACGAAACTGAAAATAAATATACATTCAGCGTCGGCAGAGCTGCCTCAAAAGGACAAATTAAGGAAGCAGTCGAAAAATTATACAAAGTTACTGTTATTGAAGTTAATGTTTTAAGAAGCCGTGAGAAAACGAAACGAAGCTGGGTTGGTTCAAGAAAGAGATATTCAAGACCTTCCGTTAAAAAGGCTATTGTTCAGCTAAAGAGTGGAGATAAATTAAATTTCTACGATGGAGGAGATAAATAATGATAAAAAGAGTAAAACCAACAAGTCCGGGTCGAAGAGGACAGACATACTTAAAATCCGAATTCTTAAGCAAAACAGGCGATGTCTCAAAATCAGTCATAAAAAGGCTTGAGGGCCCAAAACCTAAAAAAGGTGCGGTAGGACGATCAAAAGGTCGAACCACGATATTTAATCGCCGAGTAGGTGCCAAAAAGCAATATAGGATGATTGATTTTAAGAGAAATAAAGCAGATGTCCCTGCAACAGTTGTTGCTATCGAGTATGACCCGAACAGAACGTGCAATATCGCACTTTTAGTGTATACAGATGGAGAATACCGCTATATTTTAGCCCCACAAGGCCTTAAAGTAGGCGATAAGGTGCTTTCCGGTGAAAAAGCGGAAGTAAAGGTTGGAAACGCTATGCCGCTCGCTAACATCCCATTAGGTGTTGCCATACATAATATTGAGCTTTATCCCGAAGGAGGAGGCAAATTCATAAGAACAGCCGGTGGATCAGCATATATAACTGCAAAAGAGGGCGATTATGTAAATATTAAAGTATCAAGCGGAGAAGTAAGAAGGTTTTTGGCCCGATGTTTTGCTACAATAGGTCAGCTTAGCAACGAGGAATGGAAATTAATAAAGCTAGGGAAAGCAGGAAGGTCTTTCCACATGGGAAGACGACCCAAAGTCAGAGGAAAAACAAGATCATACGGTCATCCATTAGGTGGATCATACAAAAGAAGAGTTGGGAGACAGCCGGTTGATAAGTGGGGTAATTTATCTAAAGGTAAGAAAACCAGAAGTCGCAAGCATACCAATAAGTATATAGTTCAGGATAGAAGGGTAAAACGATAATGTCCAGATCACTTAAAAAAGGTCCATACATAGATGCAAGATTGTTAGAAAAAATAGCTAAAGCTAAAGCTGCCGGAGGCAGGGTTTCTACGGCTATCAAGACGTGGTCCAGGACTTCAACGATAACCCCTGAAATGGTTGGTTTAACGTTTGAGGTTCACAACGGTAAAAAGCATGTCCCGGTTTTTATAACTGAATCTATGGTAGGGCATAAATTAGGTGAATTTGCTGCGACCAGAACATTCAGAGCGCATGCTAAGAAAAGAGTTGCAGCTGCTCCGGTCAAGTCATCGGGGCCCAAACAATAAATTTGTGAGTTAGATGCATACAAGTATGCTACTAATTTTTGTAAAGACGATATTTCTAGCGAAATATCTAACTTTGTAAACAAAGTAAAAATTATGACTAGAAATAATATTGAAAATAACGACGAAAGAATTTCGTCTACCTTTGCTAAGCAAAGTAACAAGTTAATAAAAAGTAAATATAAAGCGGCAAGAATTGCTCCAAGAAAAGTTATGCTTGTTGCGAATGCTATTCGGGGTATGAAGGTTGCCGAAGCTATGAGATTTTTGGATTTTAATGATAATAAATCATCCGGTCTTATTAAGGGAGTTGTTCTAACAGCAATTGCAAACGGAACACATAACTTTGGATTAGAAAAAGAATCAATGTATGTAGCTGATGTAGTTATAGGTCCTGGTCCTGTAAGAAAAGGTGGAAGATTTGCAGCCAAAGGTACATTTAAGCCAATCTGGAAGCGAACTACACATATAACGGTCGTTTTAAGTTCAAAAAATAAGCCAAAAATAGTTGATACCCTAAAGGGTGCAGGTAAAGAGGAAACTAAATAATGAGTAGAAAAATTAATCCAACAGGTTTAAGAGTAGGTATAACACAAGATTGGAAATCAACCTGGTATGCTGAAGGCGATAGATACGCCAACTTCCTAATCGAAGACGATAAAATCAGAAAATATCTTCATAGGGCGTTAAGAACCGCTGGAGTTGAAGTTATTCTTATCGAAAGGTCTATAAAAGCTATAAAAATCATAATCAGAGTTTCGAGGCCAGGGGTTGTTATCGGAAGAAAAGGATCCGGTTTATCAGAAATAAGAAGCAAAATTTCTAAACTGACCAAACACGATATAGATTTGCAAATCGAAGAAGTAAAAAATCCTGAAGCCAGTGCTCCGATTGTTGCTGAAGCGGTAGCTATGCAAATTGAGCGAAGAATAAGTGCTAAAAGAGCCATTAATATGGCAGCTGAGAAAGCCATGAACGCGGGAGCCAAAGGCATAAAACTTGAAATTAGCGGTACAATAAACGGTCCAAATAGTATTGCTATGAATGACATTGTTACAAAAGGAGCTGTTCCGACTCAAACTTTGAGAGCGAATATTGATTTTGCGAAAGGTACCGCATTTACGAGAGGTGGAACTATTGGAATTAAAGTTTGGGTTTATAAAGGGGAAGTTGAAGATAAATAGGGGAAATCATTATGTTAATACCAAAACGAACAAAATTTAGAAAAATGATGAGAGGAAAGAATCGCGGAATAAGCCATAGGGGCGCTGAATTAAGTTTTGGCGAATTCGGTCTTAAGGCAATGGATCGCGGATTTGTCTCTTCAAGACAGATTGAATCAGCCAGGAAAGCCATTACAGGTGCTACTAAAAGAGGTGGCAAAATGTGGATAAGAATTTTCCCGGCCAAGCCTATTACTAAAAAGCCATTAGAAGTACGTATGGGTAAAGGAAAAGGTGCAGTAGATCATTATGTCGCTGTAATCAAGCCAGGCAAAATTTTATTTGAGTTATCAGGATTGGAAGAAGCCACTGCAAAAGAGGCTTTCAGGTTAGCGGCTACAAAACTACCATTTAAGACTAAGTTCATGGTTGAGGAATAAGGACGCATACAAAAGTATGCTACTAATTTTTTAGTAAAAATTATATGGAAAAAATAAACGAATTACGAAAACAGGATACAAAAAAGCTCTCGGAATCACTGGGGGAAAAACATAATGAGCTAGTGGAGAAGAAAATAATGTATACTGTCGGCAAATCAAAAGATACCAGCATTTTTAGCAAGCTTAAGAAGGAAATCGCTAGAATTAAGACAGTTTTAAAAGAAAAGGAGGTACTCAATGAGCAGTCGAACGCTTAAAGGTACAGTCGTATCAACAAAAATGAATAAAACAGCTGTTGTTCAGGTCGAATTTTCAAAGATTCATCCTGTATACGGTAGAAGATATAAAATACATAGAAAGCTTAAAGCTCATTACGATGGGTTTGAATTGAAAGATGGAGAATTAGTGACTATTCAGGAGGTAGCTCCGATCAGCAAAACTAAGGCATGGATCATAAAAAGAGATAGTAAGTCACAAGTTAACACCCCAAAGGGTGCAGGGGAGAGCAAATAATGGTACAGGTAGGAACAATCATTAAAAGCGCAGATAATTCGGGAGCCAAGGAGCTAAATGTGATTGGTATCCCGGGATATTCAAGAATAAGGTATGCAACAATCGGTGATATTATTACATGTTCAGTAAGAGGCACGACCGGCATTGGAACCAACATAAATGATCACGAAGTGGTAAAAGCTGTAATTGTGAGAACACGCAAAGAAACCCGCAGAAAGGATGGAAGTTATATAAGATTTGATGAGAATGCCGGAGTAATTATTGATAAGGCAAAAGCGCCAAGGGCGACACGAATTTTTGGCCCTGTTGCAAGAGAATTAAGAGAATCAGGTTTTACAAAAATAGTTTCGTTAGCACCGGAGGTTTGGTAATCATGAAAATTCGAACAGGAGACAAAGTCAAAGTAATATCAGGAAAAGGTAGAGGGAAAGAGGGATTAGTTTCAAGGGTATTTACGAAAACCGATAAGGTTTTAGTAGACGGTATAAACATTGCTACCAAACATGTTAAGGCTACAAAACAAAAAGCCGGCGGAATCATTAAGCTCGAAAAGCCGATTCATGTATCAAACGTTATGTTAATAGCTGGAGATAAGGTAAGTCGCGTAGGATACAAGATCGTTGACGGCAAAAAATATCGTTTAGCTAAAAAGTCAGGTGAAATTGTTAAGTTCGCAAGTAAAAAGGGACGCTAGCTAAAGCTAGCTACCTTTTTTGCAAAGCAAAAAAGTAATTGATTATTATGACATTAAAAGAGCATTTTGAGAAAAAAGTTAAAGCGGATTTAAAGAAAGAGTTGGAACTGACGTCCGTTGCGGCTGTTCCTACAATAAAAAAGGTCACCATTAATATGGGTATTGGAAAGAATCGCGAGACCAAGGCATTTGTCCAGGAAGCAATTTCGGATTTATCCCTTATTTCAGGTCAAAAGCCAAGCGGAAGATCCGCGAAAAGCTCAATTTCCAATTTTAAATTGAGAAAAGGGCAGTTAGTCGGCTTAACAGTAACATTGCGCGGAAAAAAGATGTGGGATTTTTATGAAAAATTAGTTAAAATAGTGCTGCCTCGTGTTAAGGATTTCAGAGGAATCAGCCCAAAATCTTTTGATGGTACGGGAAACTATAACTTAGGGTTAGGCGAACACATCGTATTTCCTGAAATAGATCCTAATAAAGTAGGTTTTGCTAAGTCATTGCAGGTTACAGTAAGTACATCCGCTAATACGGATGATATCGGTCATAAATTGTTAAAGGCACTTGGAATGCCGTTTAGGGAGGAATGAAAAATTTGCTTAAGTAAGCAAATTTTCCTATTGCTCCGCAATACGAACTATGTCAAGAAAAGGATTAGTCGAAAGATGGAAAAAACCGAAAAAATTTAAAGTACGTGAATATCACAGATGTGAGAAGTGTGGACGTGCAAAAGGCTACATGAGGGCTTTTAAAATTTGCCGTATTTGTTTTAGAGAACTTGCTCATCAGGGTGTATTGCCCGGGGTGACAAAATCAAGCTGGTAAAATATGATAAACGACAATATATCTGATATGTTAACAAGAATCCGAAACGCTCAAATGCGAAGTAAGGACAGCCTGGAGCTTCCATACTCAAAGCAAAATGAGCAAATCGCTAAGATTCTTGAAGCGAAAGGATTCCTAAGCGGTGTAAAATCTTTCAAATATGAAGGAAAAGCTTTTAAGGGACTTCATATAGACCTTAAGTACACCGAAGACGGAACTCCGGCTATTCAGGCTATAAACAGGGTTTCAAGGCCTGGATTGCGAAATTATTCTACAGCACGCAATATAAAAAGGGTTTTAGGAGGCCTTGGAATTTCTGTGATTTCCACATCAAGAGGAATCATGGCAAGTGACGACGCAAGAAGACAGAAGTTAGGTGGAGAAATTCTTTGTGAGATTTATTAACAATGAGCAAAATAGGTAAAGCACCAATTACAATTCCAGAAGGTGTCGAACTCAATATCAGCAGTAAAAATGTTGAAGTGAAGGGTCCGAAAGGGACTCTAAATGTTGAGATGCACAGAGTTATTGAATCAAAAATCGAAGGGAATAAGCTGTTTTTAACTTTAAAGGATGAAAATTCAGAAAATGGCCGAGCTTATTGGGGACTCGCAAGGGCTTTAATAAATAACGCCGTTAATGGGGTAAAAACAGGATATATCAAAGAGCTCGAACTGGTAGGAGTTGGATACCGCGCGGAAAAATCCGGAACCGACATAAAAATCGCAATCGGATATTCTCATCCTGTTATAGTTAAAGCTCCGGAAGGAATTCTGCTTGAGCTTCCGACGAATACTGAAATAAAAATCTCAGGTATCGACCGACAATTAGTAGGACAAATCGCATCAAATATTAGAGACATTAGAAGGCCGGAGCCATATAAAGGTAAAGGTATAAGGTATAAAGGTGAATTAGTAAGAAGAAAACAAGGGAAAGCCGCTAAGGCATAAAATAAAAATTAGACGCATACAATTATGGTAAAAGTTCATAAAACAGCAAAAAACAGAAGAAAATTAAGAGTAAGTTCTAAAATCAGTGGAACAGCTGAAAGACCAAGGTTGAGCGTTTTCAGATCAAATAAGTTCATTTATGTTCAGGCTGTTAACGATTTTGAAGGTAAAACTATCGCCAGCGTAAACAGCAAAGACATTAAATCGAAAACAAGTAAAGTTGAACAGGCTGAAAATGTTGGTTTAGAGATAGGCAAGAAACTTAAAACTCTAAAAATTGAAAAATGTGTTTATGACAGAGGTTCTTACAGATATCATGGGAGAGTTAAAAGCCTGGCTGATGGAGTCAGAAAGGCCGGTATTTATATATAAAAATCATGTTAAGACGCGAAATACGACCAAAAACAGACAGACAGAATCAAAATAAAGATCAAGGCGGATCTGGAATTGAAGAAGCCGTCTTGAAACCAAGAAGAGTCGCAACAAAAAGACCCGGCGGTGCCAATATGCACTATTCAGTTCTCACAGCCGCGGGTGACAGACATGGGATGATTGGAATAGGGCTCGCAAAGTCAAAAGAAATGTCGGCCGCTATCCAAAAATCAAAGGATAAGGCGAGAAGGTCAATGGTTAAGATTATTTTGACTGAAAACGGGAGTATTCCACATGAAGTTTATATTAAAAATGGCGCTTCAATTTTGTTTTTGAAACCGGCACCACTTGGAGCAGGTATTATGGCCGGTGGAAGCGTCAGACAAATTTTGGATTTAGCAGGAATAAAAAACATATCAGTTAAAATTATTGGGACAAATAATCAGATCTCAAATGCATACACAGTATTAAAAGCATTGCAGTCATTAAGATCGATTAAAAAACCGGAAGCAAAATGAACTTTTTATTAAACTTACCAAAAACTAAAGAACAAAGACGCCAAGCTAAAAGAATCGGAAGAGGAATAGGTTCAGGAAAAGGCGGCCACTACTCAACAAGAGGTGGAAAAGGCCAGAAAGCCAGAACCGGCGGACAACCCGCGCCATGGTTTGAAGGCGGCCAGACCCCTTTAGTGCACGGTATGCCGTATAAGGGCGGATTCATAAATCACAATAGCAATAAGGTTTATGAGGTGAATTTAGACGATTTATCCCAATTAGAATTTACTGAGAAAACTAT
>CAYHDM010000025.1:0-10543 GCA_964355455.1 uncultured Candidatus Saccharibacteria bacterium | reverse complement strand
GAAGGAATTTGCTGACTCCAAGGAAAAACGGTTCCAGTGAAAGTAAAACAGCAAATATTAATGCGAATTTAGTGTTAACAATATTTTTCAAATAGAAAAACATCAGGGTTCCCAACACCGATATCAAACTTATAAGTGGAAGTATGCTTGCAATTTGTAGTTTTATAAATTGGTGCGGAATATATCTTGGGTTGAAATGATATTTCCATTCGTATAATTTTTCGAATGCATATTTTGTAGTTCCGCTTGTAAGCATTAAAATTACTCCCGGATGGTACTGTTGATAGGTATCCTTATATTCGCCTTTAATTAAATTTGAGGTAAAACGATCCATTCTCGGGTACCAGTATGAGGCATCATAATTTGATATATCCGAACCTAAAGATATTGTTCTTGGAATGAAAAATATTAGAAAGACTAGTATATATATAGGTTTAATATGCTTTTTGAGAAATTCGCGGGATTTTCCGAAATAGTTCATTGATGATAATATTATACCGAATAACATGCAGAATCTACATAAGATCGTAAGTGCAAATCGCCCTCTTTTCATCTTTATTATTGGTTATTTGGTCATTCGGGTTTTACTTTTAAATGCAAATTACACTGAGTGGGGAGATACTTTCCGCATGATTCGCGCCGCCGACTATCTTTCAAACGGATCCTGGCCTTGGGACGAAAAACGCTGGCCCCTTTATTCTGTTTTCTTAATCCCGGGAATTTGGCTGAACGCTCCGATTTTCTGGGGACGTATGCTTTCTATTTTTATATCGACCGGATCTATCGTAATGATTTATGCCTTCTATCTTAAATTTATTTCTAGAAAGGACGACTCACTTCATTCGTCTACCGTTGCTTCGCAACGTAAGCTTTATGCGCTTCTGGCAAGTATTTTTGCAGTGACTTCTTCAATTTTTGGATATTGGAGTATCCGTGTTATGGCTGACCCGCTTTTCGCGCTTTTAATTCTTATATATTTCTACTATTTACCCGATCTTTATAAGAAAAATAATCACAGGGTTTTGGAATATACATTATCGGGCTTGTTGCTGGCCATAACAATGACACGGCTTGAAGGTATTTTTGTCGCATTAGCAACGGCTTTGTTCTTTCTAATATATCCTGCTCACGGCAGGAATTTTACTCCCAGTCTCAAAAAATCTATCATCAATATTACTGATAATTCCAGGAAAATATTAATATTCTTTATTCCGCAAGTTTTAATATATTTCCCGTGGACACTATACGCAAAAGTTCTGTACAAAGGAGAGGTCAGTAATGATTATTTAGACGAAATTGAAACATTCGTATTTAATTTAGAAAGATTTAAATATTTTTTCACATATACTTTTTTTATACTGGTGATTCCACTCACTGCTTATTTTATTTGGAACGGTGTGAAAAGCATAAAAGAATCGAAGAATACGGATATTATTTTTTTAATCCCTCTGCTTCTGTTTATTTTACAGGAATTGTTAATCGGATTTATATGGACGCCTTCACTTCCCAGGATTTATATGCCGCTGATTCCCTTTCTTGCAATGCTTTTTGTTTTTGGAATTGAAAATTTCCGCAGAAGAAAAGTTGAGATAAGGAAATATTTAATTATAAATTTATCTTTAACTTTTTTGTTTGTTTATTTGCAGTACAATCAAAAACTTTATTTCCTTGGCGCATCCAAATTACTTTTTGCCATTATCATAATTTCCAATTTATTTTTAATGTTTTTCCCTATATTAAAATGGGAATCCAAAAAAGTCTTTGTTGCTGCGATTATAATACTAAATTTGCTTATAACCTCCGTAGTGATTTATAACCAGAGTTATATCTATAAATCGGTGGTAAAGGGGATAGAATTTGTAACCCCGCTTGATGGTATAACCGCATATTCGGATGAAACAGGAAATGCTGAATGGTATTTGAGGTCTCATGGGTTTTATTTAGATCCCGGAAATAACATAAATGATACAAATGAACAGTACCAGCTTTTAAAATCTAACAATGTAAGTTATATGTTGTGGACGAATGAGTTTAACAGGGCGAGCTACTTTATTGATCCCAAGATTGATCCAAGGTTCGAATTAATTTACGTATTTCAACAGCCGATAAGAGATCCTCTTGATAAAGTTGCGGATAGGCTGAATATATTAGATGATAGTGATTATATGGTTTTCACAACTAAAATATATAAAGTTTTATGATTTATGGCTAAATTATCAATAGTAATCCCGGTCTACAACGAGGTCTCATCAGTTCTAGAAGTTTTAAATTCAATTGAAAAGTTGGATATAGATAAAGAAATTATAATAGTGGATGACGGTTCAACTGATGGGACAAGGGACATCCTCAAAAAGTATGGTGCAGGAAATTCCATGTCGAAAGTCATATTAATGGAGAGAAATGGTGGAAAAGGGACAGCACTTCGCGAGGGATTCAAGCATGTAACGGGTGATTATACTGTTGTTCAGGATGCTGATTTTGAATACGATCCGAAAGATCTTGTTATGATGTTTCAATACGCATTAGAAAAAAATGCTGATGTTGTTTACGGAAATAGATTTGCCAAAAAAAGATTTTACGAAGGTATGGATTGGAAAAACTTTTTAGGAAATAACATTGTGCTCCCACTTGCGGCCAGCCTGCTTTACGGACAATACATTCCTGATGAGGCTACATGCTATAAAATGTTCAAAACTAAAATCCTTAAAAGTATTCCGCTTGAATGCAAGAGATTTGAATTCTGTCCGGAGGTAACTGCAAAGGTCAGAAAGAAAGGATATAAAATTCATCACGTCCCGATAAAATATTTTCCGCGGACAACAAATGCCGGCAAAAAGCTAAAAGCTTTACAAGACGGCTTGGAAGCGGTGTGGACGTTATTAAAATATCGATTCCGCCCATGAAATTCCTAAAATTCGGAAGAAAACCCAATGTCGCAATTTTATCTTTAGTATTTTTAATCTCAGTTGCTTATTCTTTTATTCTTGCGAACAAGCGATATTCTAATTTTGAATACGGAAAATTTGACCTCGGCAACATGGCCCAAATGGTGTGGAATACGTCTCAAGGTCGATTCATGGAAGTCACCGATCAGTTCGGAACAAACATGCCCCGTTGGGGAATGAGCCATATCGATCCGATTATTGCTATTTTTGCTCCGCTATATTTGGTGTATCCGCATCAGATGCTGATTGTTTTTATTCAGCAATTAGTGATTCTATCTGCCATATATCCGCTTTTCGTTTTAGTTAAATGGAAATCAAAATCAATGGTAGCTTCATATTTAATCGTATTTTCATATATTATGTATCCTGCAGTGGGATTTACGCTGGTTTGGACCGGGTTTCATGGGATTTCACTCGCTGCTCCCCTTCTAATATGGCTGGTATGGTACTTAGAACGTAATAATTTTCTAGTACAGGCTGGTCTACAAAAGAAAATTATCTATTGGACATTCATTGTTGTAATGCTGATGGGGAAAGAAGAAATCGGTGCAATTTTAGGTCTGGCTTCGATTTTTCTTTATTTTAAAAATAAAAAACTCGCAGTCAGCACTTTTCTAGTTGGAATTACATGGACTTTACTTTGTTTTTTGGTTTTTATTCCCGCGTATTCTCACTATCGTTCGGAAAGCATAAATACCTTTTTTGAACAGGTAGGAGTTAACAGCGGCGAAGCCGAAAATATTTCAGGGCAAAACTTTTTCATTAACCGGTACGCCTATTTAGGAAGTTCATATAGCGAAATTATAAAAAACGCAATCTTAAAACCGAATTTGGTCTATAAAAAAGTATTTACCGGACAAAAAATCGAAACTTTAAACAATTTATTTGGTCCTCTTGGCTATCTCGTAATTTTTTCTCCTTTGTGGTTAATTTCTTTACCTGATATAGCTTTAGTTTTGCTTAGTGAGGAGGAAATTTTCGATATTTCAAATCATCGAATTGCCTTTGTAATCGTGTCACTTTTTCTTTCATTAATTTATTTATTTCAATTTATTCAGCAGTTCTTAAAAAAATATCCATCAAGCGTTAAGTATACGAATTACATTTTCATTTCAATCTCGGTTGTAATCTTGTTTTTAAGCTTATATTTTTCGCATAGGACAAATAATCCTTTATACGTTTCAGGTAAAAGTTTTATTGAGAACAAAATAATTCGAAAAGTTTTTGCACAGAATTATGTATATGGAAAACAGGCAAACTCGAAGGTTCCACGCAACGATAATTCCTGCTTGGAAAAAATGATTAATATTGTTGAAGAAAGAAATCCCAGTATTTATACGGGACCTGATTATTTAGGTGCGCATACTTCGTTGAGAAATGTGAACGCTTTGTTTCCATCAAGATTTTGGGATGCTGATTTAATAATTGCGGATGTATTTGAAACTAAAACACTCGGGGCTTTCGGTGATTCCGGCTGGATTTTTAATAAAGAGGGTTTAAGGCGCATGACCGGTACAAATCAATATGAGCATCTATTTAGCTGTGGCAAAGTTTCGGCATTTGTTGAGGGAACAAATCGTGATTCAGCAGTTTTTATAGACCCATTCGAGGTCTCCCAATATGAAAGTATTATCGTGGCGACAAAAAAGATTTCTATGGATTTCAGGTTGATTGATCTTCCGGGAATTTTCAATAAAAATAATCCCGATCCGTTTATTACTTCATCTGCAAGATTAAGTGGAACTTTTAAAGACAAAGTAAGTTTCTGGGTTTTTGAGGATGCAGATAATCCGGATAACAGATTAACCTTTGTGAATTATTTGTCTGTAGCATTTGATCAGAGTCTTGATAAAGCGAAAGAAGGTCAATATGTAAAAGAAACCTTCTATCCTAAATTAGATACCTTAAAAAACGGCAATTATAGAGTATTCTGGGGAATGGGAGATTTGTTGGATGCGTCTGAGATTTATCTGGGAACGATAGAAATCACTTCTTCTAATTGAAACTCGTTTAGTTTGTATATTTTTACTTCAGGTCCTGTTGTCCATCTGTTATTTATTTGGTACACCTGATTTTCATCTTTATATTTTACGTAGTTTATCTGCTGATTATCAATTGTGACTAAATAGTATTCGCTTGTCTGCGGAATTTCCAATTTTACACTCGGATTTATTTTATATACTTTGTAGTTCTCGTATTCAAAGAATGAAAGGTGGCCGCCAAAAAATCCTGTCCGATCATATGTAGACAATATGGAATTTCCTGCCGGGATATTTTGTTCAATCCATTTTCCTGAGGTGACTCTTGTATCCTCATTATTACGTTTAATTAATTCAATTGTGATATTGGAAACCGGATAAATCATTACACATGCAAGAAGAAGATAAAAGATTTTTATATTAAGACTTTTTGTAATTTCTGCCAATCCAATAACAGCTAATATCGCAAAAAACGGGAATAAAGATAACGAATAATGGGCTCGCATAATGCCCCAGCTTCCTACATATCCAAGTAACACAAGGTATGAAATTAAAAGATAGATGTAATTTCTTTTTTTTAATTTCAATATAATAAATATTGAATAAAATCCCAGGAATGCCGTGATCCAACCAAAATTCTGTGGAGTTGTAACCATAAGATGGTATAGCCAGTTGAATCCGTGACCCATATGTTTAATCTGCCATAGTGCGCCATTTGAAGTGTCAGTTCTTGAAAATGTATCCCAGTCTAGGATCGCGTATGGAGTTCCAGCAAAAAATAAAATTAAAGAGGCTAGCGCTGATACAAACAATTTCTTATTAAAGACATTTAGTTTTTTCTGATGGATTGCATGTGCAATAAATATTAGTACGCACATGATTGCGGCGTTATATTTTATCGAAGTTGCAAGGCCGGCAAATATTCCGGCGAAAGCATAATCAGATAATTTCCCTTCCTTTAATATTTTTATACAAAAGTATGAAGTGAGCGTTATGAAAAAAGTTAAAGCCGTGTCAGAAATTCCATAAAATGAAAAATAGTTCGTTAAAACTCCGATACTGAATACTAGAGCCGATAAAAAGGAAAGCTTGCTTGATAGTCCATATCCTTTTGCTAGAAAATAAACTGTAATAATATTTAAGCTTAAGAATATTGAGGTGATTATTCTTGATATGTAATAAAAGGGAAGGTCTGGTTCCCACCAAAACGGGAAAGTTTTCTGCATTATTTCAGTCGAAAATAAAATTTGCAGAAGAACGCGAAATTTTATAAATCCCATGAATACGAAATAGTTAATGTAAAAGTATAGGGAGGGCCAGTCGAAGTGATGCGGATTCAGGTCTCCGAATCGCATTCCTAGTGAGGAACGAACCACGTTACTCTCATCGCTATGTAAAATGGCCGGGAATCCCCAGTCCATGCCGGATAGCCTCACTAAAAACGAGATTATACTTAATATAAGTGCAGCCCATAGCCATTTAGACGTGAAAAGCCTTTTATCCATTGCTACTATTATACTTCGCTTGAAAGCAAAAGGTGTTAAAATTAATTGATTGATCAGCTTATATGAAAAACAGATTTAACGAAATTGTGCTTTCCAAACCATTTATTTACCTATTAGGTGTCGTTTTACTCGCTATAGTACTAAGATTTGCCCGCTTTGAAGACCTTGCCACCTTCGGGCACGATAATTCCAGAGACAGCATTGTGTCTTTCAAAATGTTCAGCTATGGAGAATATATATATGTAGGGCCTGTATTTTCCGTAATATGGGGCTATATGAGCCCGATCTACTATTACATGCTGTATCCGTTTTATCTGATTTTTAACTTCAGTCCGATTTCAGCACAGGTTGCAAGCATGATTGCAAATATTTTGGCGTTGGCTGTAGTAATCTATGTTTCATATAAATTTTATGGAAAAGCTGCGGCATTCATTTCGGCTGTACTTTTCGGATTTTCGGTTTACATAATTATTCAAGGAGGAGAAGGTCTAAATCCCAACTTAATGCTCCCATTTTCTATTTTAGCTTTTTATGTCTATGTAGAATGGTTGAAAGTAGGCCGGAGTAAATTCCTATATCTGTTTTCTTTCGCATTATCTTTTGTGACCGCATTACATCCGGCGGGATTTTTTATTTTGATTCCATTCGCAATTTTATATTTTTTCTACCGACCAAAATTTCATATAAAATCTTTGGCGATATCTTCAATAATATATGGCATATTAGGAGTTTTGCCCTACCTAATTCAGGAGAAAAAACTCGCTTGGTGGACAATAAAACAGCTTGTAAATTACTTAAAATCTCAGGATGGCGAAGAAGTCGGTTTTCTCACATCAGTATCAAACTATTTCATTGCGGTTCTCAAAAACATATCGTTAACCCTTTTTAATAATACAAATCAAATCGAAATGATAATCTCGTCGTTGATTCTCGGCTTTATATTATACGAAGCGATTGTTTTTATAAAACAAAAAAATAATTCAACGGTTCTGGCTTTCACTTTGTCTATTTATCTTCTGGTTTTTGGACTTCTTGTGAAATTCGATAGCCCCGATCCGCACAGAAAATGGTTTGTTGCGGTATTTGTCCCGCTTCTGGTTTTATATATTGTGAGTCTATTAACAAGGCTTTACAGGACAAATTACTGGTATTCCACATTATTAATTCTTGGCGGAGTATCCATATTAAATTTGCAGCAATTTTTTACAGTAAATCGCGAAGTTGATTCATATAGTTATGTCAGGGAAGTTTCAGAAATTATCAGAAAAGATTCAAATGGCGAAGACATCGATATCTACGGAGCCAATCCGGAGCCATTTTATTACATGCTCTGGTATTATGAGAATAATCCGGATATGAAAGAGAAATATTTTACATGGATCAAATGGGCAAAAGAAAAAGATGCAAATACAGTCTATTTTATTGAAACAGAATATGAATTAGGGAATGAGAAAATCGAAGAAATTAAATCCAAGCATGATACCGAAAACTACAATTTAATTTTCACTTCGGAAACCGGTAAAAGTGTTTATGTCTTCAGGTAAATATGAAAATTAGCTGGTCCTTGATATCAATTGCATCGCGCTTCACAGCAGTAGGAATTGGATTAATCCAATCTTTTATAATTATAAAAGTTCTTTCGGTAGGCGATTACGGCTTAATAAATTTAGTCGGATCTATCGGAGCTCTTGTCGGAGTTTTTCAAAATCTTGGAATATCCTCAGGATCAACTCGCGAAATCGCTGCGGCTAAAGATAAAAAAGATGCGTTTAAAGTTTTTATAGGATCGCTTTTGGTGAGATATGGAATTTCTCTCCCGCTGGGAATTGCCTTGTTCATATTCGCACCATATATCGGTGACACCTACTATGGACATCCCGAAATAATCTGGCCGATTAGAATTTTTGCCATAACACTTTTTGTTCAGGCCCTGCAGTCAGTTCTAAATTCTGTTGTGCAGGGGCTCAAAGAATTTAAATTTTTATTTATATTTCAAGTAGGAACGGCCTTTTTAAGTATCGCAAGTTATGTCCCATTAGTAATTTCGTATGGATTTATGGGGTATTATTACGCTCTTATCATTTACAATACACTTTCCACCTTAATTCTCCTCATGTTCGCATTCAAATTGTTCAGGTATGGAAATGATATCGAGATTCCAAATAAACAGGAGCTCGGCAATATAATAAAAGCTGTTTTCAAAATCGGGCTTTATATGTATGTGATAAAAATTCTAGTCACGCAATGGGAAAAATTAGGACCGGTTGTTTTAGGAAAAATGGTTTCAGTTGAGGTTCTTGGAATTTTCGGATTTGCACTCTTAATATCATCAAAAATAATGGTTATTTCTGATGCAATTACTGATGTAACGTTACCTTCTATGACAAGTATCTACGAAAAGTCACGTGAAAAATTCAAAGACGTATTTCTTACTGCAAATTCGAAAGCATATTTCCTGATTTTAGTTTCGGCAGTTATGCTGATAATACTTAAACGCGAGGCAATTTCAATAGCCGACTTGATATTCAGTTTTGTCGGAAAAGAATCAATTACAACCCGCTATTCAGATGCTTTCGTAATTATGGATCCGATGATTGTAGGTTTCTGGGCACACGCGCATATTAATTTATTAAGGTCTGGATTGTCAGTGCCGACAAAGAATATGTGGACAGCCCTAGTTTCCACAGTCTTAATGTTTATTTTTACATTCATAACATTTTATTTATTAAGAATTGATCCACTAATGGCGTTTTCTATTTCAATGGGAGTCGGTGCGCTAGTTGGATATCTCGTGTATATATTTTTGCTCAAATATACATTAGGTTTTTTTCCGATAAGTAAGAAAGATATCGAATTTACAGGAGTCTCAATAATGTTTCTTGCTGGTTATTACTACAATCTGCCGGTTATTGCTCTGAGTGCAGTATATTTGCTCGTAACATATTACTATTATGTTAAAAACTATAAATAGAAAGCATTTCATAGATAATAAGTTCTTTTATGGATTTCTGATATTGGCTTTTCTGTTGCGGGTAATTGGGATTAATTACGGATATCCTTATATTTTTAATATTGATGAACCTGCAATTGTAAGAAGTGCTTTAGGTTTAAGGTATAACAGTGAGATCGGACACTTTGACTGGCCGCATTTCACTTTCTATTTTAATTTCGTTTTTTATTTTCTATTTATAAAACTAAGAGGTCTCGTTCAAATTATAGGAGCTAGAGGAATTCTTGAGAATATTTTCCCAATTCTATGGAATGACCCATTTGTATTTTATTTTATAACCAGATTTTTAAGCGCTTTATTTGGGGCTTTGACGATAATCCCTATTTACTTGATGGGTAAAGAAATGTTTTCGAGAAGAGTCGGGCTGATTTCTGCTGCTTTATTTTCAGTGATTCCATATCATGTTTATATTTCCCATGTTGGCGTTCCCGATCCACTATTACTATTTTTTGTCACTTGGGCAATCTACTTTTCGTATAGATTTTCAAAAAGTTTACGATATAGAGATATTATCCTTGCCGCTATTATGTTTGGAATTGCAAGTGGGATAAAGTACAACGCGATTATTTTATCCATAATTTTACTTTTATTCGTCTTTTATCAGCTTAAAGTTTCCAATAAAATAAATATCAAAGTTTTGAAAGACCTTTTTGTAAAACTTATAATTTTCGGATTCATTTCGCTTTTTACATTATTGCTAACAACTTCTGAGATTATCACTAATTGGGATATTTTCTGGTCGTATAAATATGGCAGAGGATTTTTATGGCAGCTTAAATTAAATTCAGGTCCATTAGGGTTAAACGAATATCCACAAGCACTTATGGGACAGCTGTATAGAATATTTATTGATACCGGAATTGTTGTTTTACCTTTATTTGGATATTCGATATATCGTGCCTTCAGAAAAAATATTTTAAAAGAAGAAAAGGGATCAGTTTATATAATGGCTGGAACCGCAATTGCTTTTATCCTTTTTACGTCAAGATATTCGCACGCGACTTCCCATTACTTTTTGTCGGTATATTCCTTATTAATTGTTGTATCAGCTTGGGGTATTAATAGCTTGATAAATATGTGGAAATCAAGGTTAGTATTGCTTTT
>CAYHDM010000024.1:0-10652 GCA_964355455.1 uncultured Candidatus Saccharibacteria bacterium | reverse complement strand
GAGATATCCACTCGTGACTGGAGTTCAGACGTGTGCTCTTCCGATCTAATATTTTACAGGATGGAGGTGTTTATGGCTGGCCGTTTTGCTATGAAGACAAAATCCAGGATAAGTCTTTCGATTCATCAAAACAGGCGACACAAAAGTGCTCTGAGTCGATTCCTCCAAAAGTAAAGATGCAGGCGCATTCAGCTCCACTTGGATTAGAATTTGTGCCAAATAATTGGCCGGAGAGGTATAATGATGATTTATTAGTAGCGTTTCATGGATCATGGAACCGAACCGAGCCGACAGGGTACAAAATCGTTAGAATTCAATTAGACGAAAATGGGGATTATGAGTCGGTAGAAGATTTTATAACAGGCTGGCTAACCGATAACGGTGAGGTATTAGGAAGGCCCGTAGATATTGAATCAAATGGAGATGACCTGTATATTTCTGATGACAAAGCCGGCGTGATATATAAACTGTCTATAAAGTAAATAATTTTCTGCCTTAATAATATGTTAGTATCAAATGCCCACCTGATTGAAGGTGGATTGTCTGAGGATGATGGTGCGCTTATAGATATTTTTTCCGGTGAGTATGGTTTTGACTGGATTGATAAAGGTGCTCCACAAGATGGGGAAATCGAGATTCAGCTTATGAATGGCGAGTTTCCTGTAGCCAGGGCAAGTTACTCAGTGTCCAAAAAGGGAATAGTTATCGGGACAAATGAGACTTATGTACATGAATCACTTAGAGGAAGGGGCATTGCAACTCAATTAATGCTTTTAAGGACTGAACTGGGGATAAGAAGATGGAGGGAACTAAATGGACTGGGTGTCGATGAATTACCAAAAAAAGTCTCAATTCCAGCCGATGATGAAGACCGCGCTGATGCAATAATGTGGTGGTTATCTGGCCACTTCTACCTTGATAGTGGTGTTGGGAAATCGCAGATAGAAAGCTGTGATTCCAGATATGAAAGTAAAAATAAGGTGGATGAGTCTTGGTTAGTTACAATGTATGCAAAGGCTGTGGAATCAGTATCAGTTTTGGCGAATGCAAGTATATCGGATGAAGTCATTCAGGAAATCTACGAAGGCATATATTCAGGGAATGGTAATATAGATCTGTAGTGTATTTGTGCTAACATCTATGCCAATTTATACACGTTCCGGCGACAAAGGAGAAACAGGACTGGCAAACGGCCAGCGGGTTCGAAAAGATTCACCGGTTATAAATTTTGTCGGAGATCTCGATGAACTTAACGCCTTAATCGGCCTATGCGTTTCAGAACTTGATCAAATTGAGGAACACAATTTTCATATTGAATGCGAAGTTTTAGAGAGCATACAAAGAGATTTATTTATAGTCGGAGCAATCGCAGTCGGAGCCAAATTAACTTTTGACGCGTATAACGAAATTTCAAATATAGAAAAAACAATAGACGACTATGAAAGAATACTTCCGAAATTGAAAAACTTCATTTTGCCCGGAGGTGAAAGCGCCGCTGCAACAATTCACTTCGCGCGCACTAATGTGAGAAATATTGAGCGTGCCGCAGTAGCTCTGAAAAGCCCGTCAATGCAATATTTTTTGCCATATCTAAATCGTTTGTCTGACCTATTATTCGTTATGGCGCGTTACGTGAACTTTAAACTGAAAAGTGACGAACTTATTTGGAAAGCCGAGCGGTAGCCGCTAAAATTAAATCCATATGGAAAATGAAACCAAAAAACTTCTATTAATAGACACATTTTATTTTTTGCACAGATCATTTCATGCGTATCCGAAAGATATGCAAAATTCAAAAGAGGAGTACACAAATATTGTTTTTGGTCTGGCGCAATCTTTGTTAGATTCAATTTCAAAATTTAACCCGACTCATATCGCGTGCGGATGGGAAAGCGAAGAACAGCCGTCTTTTCGCAAAGAATTGTACGGCCTGTATCAGATCACTCGTATAAGAATGGATTTTGAGAACGAAATGGTTTTCAAAGGTCAGCTTCCGCGTGTAATCGAATTGTTAAAAGCATTTAATATTCCGCGAATTACGCAAAACGGATTTGAAGGAGATGATATTTTAGGAACCGTTGCCAATCTAGCGGCAAAAGAGGCAGAAGTCACAATCGCAACTGCCGATCAGGATTTGCTCCAACTTGTCACGGATAAAATTCATGTTTATAGACCGGGCCGGCCTCCCTTTATAAAAAGTGTAATTTTTGATGAGGCGGAATTTGTCGAGCATTACGGTTTTAGGCCGATGCAAATGATAGATTACAAAGCTTTAAAAGGAGATCCCAGTGACAATATTCCCGGCGTCAAAGGTATCGGAGACAAAACCGCGAAGACTTTATTAAAAGAATACGGTTCGATCGAAGAGATTTATGAGAATTTAGAAAAAATCAGTCCGGTAGGTGTGCGGAATAAGTTAGAAGCCGAAAAAGATGAAGCGTTTTTAAGCAAACAGCTCGCGACGATTATTACCGATATTCCTATGAAATTTAATCTAGATGACTGTGTTGTTCATGATTTTGACGTGGAACAGGTACGTGCTTTATTTATGGAATTGGAATTTTTCAGCCTGATGAAAAAACTCGACAAACTGGCGGAAATTAAAATGGTTAAGGATGAAATTGCGAAAAAGGAAAAGGCCGGTAAGCAGACGAAATTATTCTGATTCAAGAATTCCCCAGTTGGCACGGACAATTCCCTTGTGAGGCCTGGTGAGATTGGGATAATAAGTTCTGAATAGATCAGAAAGGGCCTTGGCTTTCTTTAGGTCCGCTAAAGCAAGCTTCGATACGGGGTCAGTCAAAACCCGAAGAGCCTCTTCACTTCTGGGAAGCCTGCACTTTGCCATAAGTATTACTGTGCTTTCAGGCGGAATACAAATGTTGCCACTATTGCGTAATCCTGTGACGATATTCCAGATTCCGGTATCATAAAGCCCGATTAAATATGGCGGATTTCTATCAATTTCTATTTCCAGTTCTACAGCCAGAGGGGTCATTTGAGAATCCAGTAAATCTGTGAATCTAGTCATCGGCAAATGCGGTTGTTCGAGCTGGAATTCGGAAATGCGATCCGCTAAATCATCGGCAACATATCCCATCATCTTTATATCTCCGGTATCTATTCCTGATTCTTCTAGCATTTTCACTACGTCGGGAACTGGTATCTCATTTTTAGTTGTCGGTTCATTTATTAGAGAAATAGGATTTTGTAGCATATAAATATATTTATACTAAATTGTCAGGATTAGTAAAACTCTGAAGAAGAACGGTTTTTGTTGTTAGGCTTTTGACCCAAACGACGTAGGCCGTTCTTCTTCGTAATGCAAATTAGTCACGATTCTGCGATTCTGACGTATACGCCTACCTGTGGACGAACCCATATTGCTAAATCGAAACCTTCTTTCCACAATTTAAGCTTCTTATTCATCAGAATTGATCTGGCGATTTCTACCAGCTGGTCGCAATGCCCAGCGGATATCTGGTGAATGGTAGGGACAGAATATTCGATCCAGACCCCTAATTTCGCTTGGTTGTCGCTGTCATCGAAAGCGAACCACTCAGCCGGGACTGTTCTGAAAGTCGTTCTCGAATGGCCCAGACACACTTGCTGCCTGAGATGAGCTGCGACTTCTACCCTCAGGACAGCCGTAATTATAGCCCGCTCAAACTCTGTTAAGGCGTCAAATTCCGGTCTCTCCAACCTTAATACGATGTTCACCGTCATGGTTTCTCCCTTTCCTTATGTGCTTGAACCGGTGAGAGTTGAGTCTGGCCGCGATAGTTAGTTGATTCTGATTATAGGGTGTTCAGTCTAAAGAGCAAGCTACTATAGGCATTATTTCTGCTAAAATTACGCTATGAATGAGGTTCGTAACGCTTCTAAAGATTCTCAATCAAATTTATCCTCTCTCAAGGTTGCCATAGTTCACGATTACCTGCACGAATACGGGGGAGCCGAAGGTGTCGTCAACGCGATCTGGGAAATTTTTCCGCAAGCCGATATTTATACTGCAACATATAACAAGGAAGTAATGGACAAGGCAGGAGCCTTTCAGGGTGCCAAAATCCATTATCCCGAGTGGAGAAATAATATTCCGGGGTCAATAAAGCGATTTACACATAAAGTTTTAATAGCCAATCTTCCGATATATTTTGAGCATCTGGATTTGAGCAAATACGATTTGGTAATTTCTTCGACGGCGCATTTTGCGAAAGGGGTAAAGACAAGGCCCAATCAGCTCCATATAAGTTACATTCACACTCCTCCGAGATTTTTATACGGTCTTCAGGGTGAAATAAGAAAGCGCGATTCGTTCTGGTGGAAAATAATTTTGAATCCACTTGATGCGTATTTGAGGCATATGGATAAAAATTTCGCGAAGCGTCCCGATTATCTTTTGTGTAATTCGGAAGTGGTGCGCGAGCGCATTAAGAAATTTTACGATAGAGATGCGGTTGTTATAAATCCGTTTCCTGCTGTAAATGTAAGCCAAAAAGATTTTGAGGAGGCAAAAAATATAAGGGGGGATTATTATCTGATTGTTTCAAGGCTTGCCGCTTATAAAAACATTGATTTGGCAATAAAAACATGCGGAGAAAACAATATAAAATTAAAAATTGCGGGAATGGGCCCTGCCGAAGATCGTTTGAAAGATTTAACGAAAAAATATTCTTCAGTCGAAATGTTAGGATTTATTTCGCAGGATGAAAAGAAAAATTTATATAAAAACTGCAAAGCAGTAATTTGTGCAGTAAAAGATGAGGATTTCGGAATGGCTCCGCTTGAACCGATGTTATTCGGCAAACCCGTCGTCGCTTTACGCGAAGGAGGATATCTCGAAACAGTTAACCCCGAGGTCGGAGTATTTTTCAATAAATTAACCGAAGAATCATTACTCGCAGGAATTAAAAATCTGGAAGAAAAAACTTTTGACGCGCATAAGATAAGGGAGCACGCGATGACGTTCAGTAAAGAGAATTTTAAGAAGAAGTTTGAGGAGTTTGTGGGGGAGAAGCTAGAAATCAATTAACTAAATTTTTTATACTTCGATTCCTTTGGCTTTAGTCGTTTACACTAGCTCTTATACCATAGAGTGTTAGAAGTGAATCTTTTATTTGTTTCTTGTATTGAAGGCATCCAATTGCCTCAAGTACAGCATCATCAAAATTTATTCTATCTTCGTGTTCTAGCTCCTGAAGTATTGGAAGAATCACTCTTGTTTCCAATTTTTCGAATAATTTTATTATTTTTTCTCTATTTCCATTACTAATTAGTTTTGGGTTAATAATCCTTAAATCGGCTTCTATTTTATCTTTACTAAGATCAAGGGCACCTTCGCCTCTGCCTGTACCCATAGCTTCTATGTAAAATAAACCGACCAAACTATTCATCAGCGCATGGCATAATTTATCATCGACATTTTTATATTTTCGACTGAATCTCACCAGACGTTGGTTTACGAAGGTCGGTTCTTGGAATCGTGCAATAAATAACCTATCACCAAAGTTGATATTTGTGACCATTTCAGCCGTTGTTTCAGGTAGCATTGTGTACCAGTACATTCCCCTTCTTGCAAGTGAACTAATTAAAGGAGTGCCATTCTCGTTTGTGTAGCCTTCAAATTTATTAATCCATGCAAGAGCCTTGGTATGTCCTAATTTTCTTAAATCTTCCTTTGATTTGTCACAGCAGAAAGCTACACCATCAGACCCAGTAACGAGTGTATGTATAGATCTAGGTGATTTTAGTACTGGCCGTAAATATTCAGCTTCAATTTCATTTGTTGTATTAGGATAGAACATAGCGTCCCAACCTCTTCTTTCTCCTCTACCTATATCGAACAAACTGGACACTTTAATTAGTTTTTCTCCTAACTCTAAAATCCATTTATTGTTAGCAAAGAAACTATTTAAGTTTATGCCTAAAGATTGAATTTCATTAATTTCTTGGTATGAGTATGTGTGAATCGAAATATCCTCCTCCTCAGCATTATCTTGTGAGGAAGTCATAGCAATAATTTCTTCCAGGTTTTCAGAATTGTAGTCTATTAACCTCCTTTTTGTCACTGTAAATTTTATTTTCTCTGTAGTTTGTGGCATCGTGGGATCTTCCTTCTTTTTTAAGGTAATCGCAGAGGTGATAACTTTGGCGTTACTGAACCATCGACCCTTTCCCGAAATAATAATATTTTCTATTTCAAAAAAAGCAGACAAGGCACCATAAAACTTTTTACCCCACGCAGTACCTAGCCACGAGTTTGAAACAATAATAGTCATTCTTCCGTTTCTATTTAATAAATTCCAGAGATAGAATGGTAGGTAGGAGTATAAATCACTTCTGCCAGATAGGGCAAACCCAATCCCAATTTTTTCCTCAATAAAACGGTTGATTTCAGTCGCACTGTCATTAAGAAATTCCAGATCTTCTTGTTGGACAAAAGGAAGATTGGAAATTATATAATCGAATTCCGGCAGTTTTTCAATAATAATACTGCCACTAAATGGTTCATGAAGTTTAATTTCTTCACCTACTGACAACTTAGTCAAATCTGCTTTAAAAACCCTAAACACAAGGCCTAGTGTCTCCGGGTTGGCCAAGTTAAACATAGCCATCTGTAGTGGGAAAGAAAATTTGTCCGAAGCCCACAACGTACCCAAACTCTGGTTAACGCTCAATGATTCTCGCTTAAAGTTGTAAATTTCCTTTGCTATTGTTCCCGTTCCACAACAAGGATCAATAGCAGGTAAATTTCTGTCTCTAATCGTAAGTCGTACGGCAAATCGTGCCAGTTCTATCGGTGTAGTAAATTGGCCAGCGAATTTTCTCTTATTTCTATATACAATCAATTCGATCAAATCATGAAGCAAAGTTTTTTCAATTTTTGTAAAATTGAATTCCTTCAATAGATTATTAAAACTTAAAATATCTCGCCAAACATCATATGTGACAAGTTCTTCTCCTGGTTGTTTCCTAAAAATATTCCAAAAATCGCATTTTTCTGAAATATGGATAAATGTTTCAATTGCGGTGTCAATATTTGTTGATGAATCTATGGTATCTACCAAATTCGCATCCATTTGATATGGTTTTAGTATGTGGGCGAATAGGAATTTATTAATTAGAGAAAGTAAGTTGTTCCTTCCTAAGACTACGAATTTGTCTTGTTCTTCCGGATAATCATTTTTTGCATATCTCCACCATAGGGTAGTTTCGTGGGAAAAGATGGTATTATTTCTTGTACCATCCTTCAGAGCTTCTATGTAAGATCCCAAATTATTTTGCATGAGTTGCGAAATAGCATCACTACTTAGCGCAGTGACTACTGAGGTGGTCTTAATTACCCCGCTTGAAATAAAATCGTTTAGATCATTGAGAATTTCAATCAACATTTCATTGATTTCTTTTTTATATTGATTGATTTCTTGTCGTGTCTTTACATAGCTTAAATTATTCCAAATCTTAACAATCTTAAGATCATCGTCCTCTTCAATTTTATATAGAATCGCAGTTGAAACATTCCAGAGAAGGAAACTATTAAGAGAAAGGCTTTTCGCTTTCCCTTTTGCATTTTTTATAAATACTTCATCTTCCAGAGAGGTATCTGGGAATTTTAATTCCCAATTTTGAAGTATATGTCCTTTTTCTACATCACCAAATAGTAAAACATCTGGGAATAAAGACCCTGCCCCTGATGCTAAAGTATTTTCACCTCCAATGCGCTTAATAGCTATATTCCGTTGAGCAAGCCAAATATTGCCATCAATCATTAAATCGATGGCCCAGCTTCTTTCGTTTTCGTTAATTTTTGCCATATATTTTTAGTTCCAATTTAGGTAAGAATTCTTTGATTCGCAATTTAGTTATTTGTATTAAATTGATTTGTCGTTTTTTATGTAATGCTGTTTCTTGGTTTAACTCTATTCCAACAAACCTTCTACCTTCCAAAGCAGCTGCGACTAAAAAGCTGCCGCTACCCGAAGTGTTGTCCAGAACAAGGTCACCCTTGTTTGTATAAGTCTTGATTAGATATCTAGCAAGTTCAACTGGCTTTTGAGTTGGGTGAAATACTTTTCCTTCACTTTCGGCTGTTTTAAAGTATATAACATCGCTAGGATATCTTTGTCCACTGCTCTTAACTTCTATTGAGTTAAAAACCCCATAACTGCTGCTTAACTGGTTTTTTCTATATCCTTTATTATATGGTTCGCCAAAAGTCATTTGAGGATTATATATTGGTTTGTATATATGGTTTCTATAGAATATACAAATATCTTCATGCTTTCTTAAGGGTTGCTTTTTTGCATTTAAAAAATTAGTTGCTTTGGATTTAATCCACACTAATTTGTATTTGAACAAATTAGTGTTACTCATTATAAGTTGTGCTGTAAATATACCTTGAGAAGTTAAAGCAATTACCCCACTGTCTTTTATTATTCTTTCGTACTCTTTCCATAAAATATCTAGCGGGATTATGCTATCCCACTTATTTTGCGTAGTTCCATATGGTAAATCACATAAAATCATGTCAATGCTTTTATCAGGAATTCGGGGCATTATTTTCAAACAATCATCCTCAAATAAGGAATTTTCAAGTTGTTCCTTAGTAAAATATATAACATTGGTATTCTTATCTTTTTTAACGACTAACTGCTCTCTCTTCATTTTTTAAAGTATATATGAAAATAGCGGAGTTTTATATAAATCCATAACGTTGATTATGGTAAAAAGTCCATCTGTATCGAATTGTTGTCAGATGGCTATAAACCATGTTTCTCGCTATAATTACACAGGTTTTAAACAAGGAGGGGTGTCCGAGTGGTTTAAGGAGCATGCTTGGAAAGCATGTGCGCGCAAGTGCTCGCAGGTTCGAATCCTGTCCCCTCCGCCATTACTGAAAAATGAATTATCGCAAATTAGGTTATACATTACGAAAACACTGGCGAGAATTACTTTCCTTGTTATCGGCAATAGTTTCTTCTTCTGTAGCTTTTATATTCAGCAATCAACCTGGATATGCTTTTTGGGCTTCAATTATTTTAACTATCATATTATCTGTCACTACTTTGTATCTTTTCTTGCAAGAAAAAGACTTTCATTTTATTGCACTAGATAACTATACAGATAAGGAAAACTGGTTTGGGGCAGGCAAGTTTGAGCTCGATAAAACAAATAATGCTTACTTAATTGCGGAATCTGACGCTGGTTTTATTTATTCCAAATGCCTTCTTTGGGGTGATTATATATTAAATGGTGAATTCAAAATACTAAATAAGTGTCTTGGTGTAATCCTTAGAGCTACTAATTTATCGAACTACATAATGTTGCAAATAAACAAGGACATAAAGGTAATAAGACCTCATATTAGAGCTAATGGAGGATGGATAATTCATGAAGTTGAGTCAACTGGTTTAGCATTTGAGAATGAAAAAGACATTAAGGATGGGAAATGGTATAAGTTTGAATTTAAAGTAAAAGGGGAACTTGTTGAAATCCTGATATTTAATGAAAAAGAAACACTAATTAACAAATCTTGGAAGATCACGAGTGGGCGGGTTTCGATTCCGGTTTATGAGAAAATGGATGATGAGCGTAAATCTTCAACACATATTTTGGATATCATTGCTAGTTATGATTACGGTACATTTGGTTTTAGAAACGGACACGGGGAGAGAGCTCTTATCAGAAATTTATTGATAAAAAGTATAAATAACTAATCTGGCTAATATGAACGTATGACCCTCTCCTCTCTCACCCAATTCCTCGTCGACTCCAACTCCGCCGGATACGCGGGTGGAAACGAAAAACAATGGATCAAAGAATCCGATGGGTCGACTACAATCCCTTTCCAAAAAGGCGATTTCAGAATTCACGATAACTTTTTCGGAGGCGAACCGTATGGCGGACGCGAAGTTGTTTTTTACAAAGAAAAACCTGTCTGGATGATGGTTTACTACGGATGGGTTGCCGGCGGCGTTGATAACAATCCTGTCTATGGAATTTTGAGAAATGCACTAAAAGCTATGCCGGCTGATCATCCATATCGCGGTCCGAATGAATATATCGAAAATGAATTTAAATATACAAATACATGGCAGGGCGAAATTGATAGATTTTCAGGCGAAGAAAAAATATTCCAAAAAGATAAGCTGATTTATAAAGCGAATTATATCGGCGGTCTGGTAGATCAGGAAAGGGGAGTGTAGGCATTGACTTTCGGGTATTATTCGGTTATAAAAATAGATATGCCCCGCGATAAAAAAACTAACAGGCAGATCATCCCAAATAATAGCTTCACAGAATTTTTACTTTATACAACACCTGATGGAAAAGTTAAGGTGGAGATATTTTTAAGGGATGAAAATATCTGGTTGACTCAGGCGAAAATCGCGGAACTTTTTGGAGTTGACAGAAGCGTTGTAACGAAGCATTTACAGAATATTTTTAGTGATGGCGAATTGGATGAAAAATCAACTTGTGCAATTTTTGCACAAGTTCGAAACGAAGGAGAAAGACAAGTTACAAGAGATGTTGAGTTCTATAATCTCGACGCCATTCTTTCTGTTGGATATCGGGTTAGTAGTCGCCAAGCAACGCAATTTCGCATTTGGGCAACCGAAAGGTTGAAAGAATATATCATCAAGGGTTTCACG
>CAYHDM010000023.1:0-11156 GCA_964355455.1 uncultured Candidatus Saccharibacteria bacterium | reverse complement strand
CCTTCACTACAGCCACGAACGCAACCACCATGGCCCTGTGACACGTCTAAAGATGAGCGGCGTGACCGCCATCGTCGCCGCTCTCGTTATGGGGGTTTGGGAAGCTGTTCGCCTGCTAGTCCTCTAGCTCTTCGTCGTCCTCATCATCGCTTTTATCCTCTTTATCTTCTTCCCCATTTTTATCTTCATCTTGACCCTTATTTTCAGCATCTTCACCATCGTCATTTTCGTCATCATCCCCAAGTACATACCCAAAGATAGTAAATGCTGATGCTTTGTCTGGTAAAAAAGTCTTGAATAATACGACAGGACCTAAAAGTAAAAGGAAAAGAACTAAATAAAGGATAGCTTTCTTTAAATCAGGCATAAGATGAATGATACCTTACTGCGGTTGGCTGTCAAATCTCTATACCTTCACATATCTTGCGGCCGATATCTTCAAGGTACCAATTAACCACAACCACTGTTTTTATCTGTATGGCAACGGCGATCTTAGGAAGTATTTTCTTCCCGGGAAGACGCTTGCCATTTTCAATTAGGGTTATAACTTTGATAGGTGTTGCTTCAATACCTTCTAAAGGTACTACACGACGATTTTATCTCTTTTATCCAGTTTCTAACTGGGAGAAAGGTACGTCGCCAACCTTAATGCTACTGATATCAAGGCTCGAATCAGCGAGAAAGCCAAAGCCATTGCACACTAGCCATTATCCCGAGGGCGACCCACGGGTTCTTCAGCCTGCTCGGCAGAATTAAGTGAATCAGAACCGCCCCCATAAAAACCGTCGATCCTGCGAAAGCTATACCGTAAATTGTATACCTACCCCAACGGTATAGTATGTCAGATATAGTCTCCGTTGTACTTTTCGTAACCCAGATCACAAAGACCGAAATTACCGCTATGACAGCCACGCTGACCAACTTCTCCCACGTCAAAACCGGGATTTGAATTGTCATCTTCCTTATGCCTTTCTACGGCTATTACTGAAAAAGAGCTGATACGTCAAAAGAAAAACGGGTTCTTCTTCCGACGCAATAACCAAGTGGTAAATATGTGAGTAATTATAGGATGTTTAGCGCAAAGGTCAACGCTATGGAGCGTTCTCAGAATATTTAGAAAATTTCTTTAGTTCATTTGGATAAATCTTTTCTATATCGATATTTAATTGAGACGCTAAAGTGAATATATCGAAAAGCAGTCCCCCAAATGATTCTTCCAATTCACCTTCTTTAAGGCTCATGGGAAATCTGCCTTGATGCTTGGATACTGCATTGGCTAACTCTGCGGCCTCTTCAATTAAATGTAAAACTCTTGTCTGCGGATCAAGCTGAAAATTTTTTGGAAATGTCTCGAGCATTTTTCGTGTATCGGATTGAAAGTTTTGCATAAGGATAGTTTAGCATTGTGGGTGAAAACTCGTTGCTTAAGTTAAAAAAAACTGTGAAAAGTAGACAAGTGGATTGCCCACCGGGGCGAAATGCTTTTGGCATTCCGACTTTTCACAGGAATCTCCCCTAGGAACGGCGATGTTCGGCTGCCATTTTAGAAAAGGCTTCACCGTTG
Source organism: uncultured Candidatus Saccharibacteria bacterium (assembly GCA_964355455.1). Taxonomy (GTDB): domain Bacteria; phylum Patescibacteriota; class WWE3; order 2-01-FULL-39-13; family 2-01-FULL-39-13; genus CAYHDM01. The sequence goes on along the minus strand of CAYHDM010000023.1, from coordinate 9,592 downwards.
CTCTTTCTTATGACAGTCTTCGCATTTGCCAAAGAACAAATGATTTGGACAGGTTAGTCGGCCGCACTTCTCACACTCTCTCATGCCGATTGGCTTACTAGTCCAGGCCCCTTCAGATAGAGGATTGGCTTCGTACTTGCAACCAAGGATATGACAACGATATGTTGATCGGTACACCTCAAGGGACTCTTTCCAAGATCGCCTTAGCGCCTCCTCTCGCTCTTGCCTCTGTCGGTCTGCCTGACGCAGCGCTTCTTCAATCCCGGCGTTTTTCCTGGCATTTTCAGCCGACACATCATCCCGTTTGCGTTTCTCTGCGACTTGAATCTCTCTCAGCCACTTTGGGACATCACGGTTACACAAACCCTTGTATTCGTTGATCCCAAAGCTACTACAATTGGAACAAACCCACTTACCGCACTTTGGACAACGATGCAGATTAGCTGGATAACCGGAGAGATCGGTCTGATACTCTTCCCATGATGTATATTCTATATGCTCACCTCCCTGGTCTCTAACTGGTCCCCACCCATAACGAGTCACTAATTTGTTCGGTGGAATTCCCTCTGTGTTGCAGATGTAACAACTATACTTCCTTCCGTAACTCATACATGCCTTCTTCCATGAAAATGTGCTCATTTCACGCACTTGTGAAAATTAGGGGAATTGTACCACAACATATAAAATTTAGTAATTTGGGTAAAACGTGAAAGTAGACAAGTAAGATTGCTCTTACCAGGGCGAAATGCTTTTGGCATTTCGACTTTCACTCTCCCTTAGGTTTGTTTAGGCGGATTCAGGCTCAACCGGGCGGGGATCTACAGACAATGTCGTCCATTCTCCGTTTTCGAAGAACTCTACCCAGAGCGCCCAGAATATGTCACCTGTACTCTGCATGCCAAATTCCACTGACTTGTTCCTGGGATATGTATCGCAAAGCTCTTTGAGAGTTCCACTCCATACAATCTGCGGTTTTCCCCGATGTGGGCTATCACCTGAATACCACACAGACGATACAACTCGGTATGGACCGGACTGATTCTTCGTTTCGCGTTCCTGCCAGTCAATACGATCCCTCTCATCAAAAATAGCCTTTATTGTAGGCTGAACCAACTTGAAAAACCTCTTGAGAGGAATGCCGCTCGAAATTACGGTCGCACTAACCTCGGCTAACAGCTCGTCGTCATCATAGTCCGAAATCTTCTCTCTCTGTTTCTCACTCCTTGAATGACTCTGCAAAAAGGCGGTCATTACATCATTGATAAGCCGTCGATCACCTCGGCAAACATCAGAGAACTTCTGACGGATTCCCTCTGTGAACAGATCCCAAAAGTCACTCCGCTGGATGGACATTTGATCCTCTCATCATGACACTGAAATGTACCTTCTGCGTATCGCAAAATTATGTGGATTATATAATAACCGCAGACGCAACGCTATGGACGATCTGCTTCACAAAACAAACAACCTACCCTGAAAGGGATAGGTTGTTGTTTGAAACATTAACTAAGTTAGTTTGATCCATATCCGGCCGGTTTTGCGTGAGCCCACCATTCGTGTTCTCCGTTTACCATCCCATGATCTAAAATGGCTTCAAACTCACCCCCAAATGGCATAGCCTCCCTCTCTCCAGTACGGACTATTTTCGAGTTCAGGACCAACCCAAATGATTTTTACGTGCTCCGTGGTGTTAGAACCATCCGAACCCATTCCGTTCCACTCGTTGCTTACCCAAGCTTCCGGAGTCCAAGGTCCTCCATGAAAACGGGCGTCATCCCAAGCCTTACTCCATTTCATAACCAAATGGTCGTTGGCATAAGCTGGATCTCCCCAAACAGTTCCGTCTAGATTTCGATCAGAACCATCTGCATCACCGACAAATAATCTGGATTATGTTCGAGGTCAGTTCTTTACTTGTAATATTCTCTTACCTGAAACAGTAAGTATAGTGAAATTACGGTACTTATAAGTCCGCCTATAATATCAAATGAAACAAGCGAATATACTGCATATAGCAGAACAGAATAATACATCAAATTCCAACCGCCTTTTGATCTTGCAAAAAGCCCCGGAACAGACAAGCCTCTTAACACAAGCTCTGCCGCTAGAAATAGCAGTGCGAACATGTATCCTGATCCTAAGTTCGCATAATATAGTCCACCCATACCAAACGAATTAATGTAAGATCCTAAACCAAAAATAGCTAACAACGCCGGAAGTCCTATTACTATAGTTATAATTGCCGCCCACGGCGCAAATTTCACAATAATATCTTTAATATTTACCGGAAGAGGCGGTAACTTCTTCATATAAACGTCTATAGTCTCTGTCATCTTATCCATATATCTCCTTTTAAATTAAATAAATTACTGATAACACTTACTTTCGATCTTACCACTTTTATCAAAGTCGAACATGCATTGCTTTCCATCGACCGATACAGTTAAGTCCAACCTTTCGCAGATAAGATTGACACTCTGTCGCCAGAGGGACTAATCTTTAATTAATGCGAAACAAGCTGGTTTTCATGATTTTGTTTTTGTTAATTCTAACCGCTCTGTCGGGCGTATTTTTTTATAGAATTAAATCCTCCCCTTTAGATAAACCCATCGTGTATAACTCTAATAAGAACGTGCCGACCTTTCAAATTAGTCCTCCAAAAGGATGGACTTTTAGCGAAAGTTCAAGTATCGGTAACTTTAATCTGGTAGATATAAATTCTTCAATAAAGACATTCAAAGATAAAGACGGTGATTACACGTACTCTGCGAATATTGATGTTTCGATAATAGAAGAGTCAGCCGGAACGGATTTAGATAGTTTGGTAACCAAGTATAAGGGCTTGATAGAAAATTCTTCAGGTCAAATATCCTTTTTGAAAGACGAACGTGTAACGGTAAATGGCCAGAAAGGCAGAGTTCTTGAGTTTGTAGACACACCAACACGGAGCAGTCTAGAGAAAGCAATTAAGGAGGTTGGTCTTGTCAACGAAGATTTGGAGTGGCATCTTACGCAGAAAGTGCATAAATTATATTATTTTTTCCTAGTTGATGGATTTCTCTATGCTGTATCGGGGATCTCGCTGAATCAGCATTGGGCAGAATTTGAAACTGAAACACGTTCTTCACTCAATAGTTTCAAATTATTAAATCTATTATAAAGGCTGTTCGTCTGACTTCGCGGAAACATTCTCCAGAGATTCTACAGATTTCTTAATTACACCTTCGTACTTACTCCACGAGTCCGTAGGGGCTGACGCTGTTAAAGCCATCGCAAATTCGTCATCAATGTAAAACATATATTGGGTCTGATGAATCACCAAACCATCGGGGCGTGAATTGTTGACATTGAGAACGTATACTTCCATACCGTTTATTTTTGTCGAATACTCACTAATAAATTCCATACTTGGATATTGGGCCAGCATTTCATCCTTCCATTTTGTCTGATAATCTGAAAAGCTCGTCATGCCCGGTGAATGTTTGTCTATAATAGCGTTCATATTTGCAGTGAACGTTTGACCATCAGGAAGTTCTTCCGGTATTTGTGATCCGGCAATAAGGTTGGCTCTATCATCTACCGCCGTCGACCACCCAACAGGAAGATTTATAGAAAATTCGACTTGACCATCTATCCCTTTAAATCTTACAGGTCGGGAAGCAAGAGATGACTGTTGTGAGACCTTTTCGGTCTCATCATCGGCTGATCCGGATTTTTGAGACGTCTCATCAGAGGTTACCGGCTGATCTGTCTTGGTCATTGTAAAACTGAACTCAAGAACACCTGTAAGAAGTAGTACCGCTACGACAAGAACAAAAACCGCAATCCCTATAAGAAATTTCTTACTACGAAATATTCCCATTAGTAATCCCTTCCCTCTTATATCTCAAAGAGAATATGAAATAAACTAGAAAAGATACAGCTAATAATGCAATCATTACATAACCAACTGAAATGGAATTTATAATCCGACCGGTGGAAACCCCCGCGACTTGTGGTAGATCCGGAGAAGTTAAACCGTAAGCCATACTCTTAAGCCCGTTTAGAGGCGCAACATCGCTTCCAAGCGCAAAACCGCTTCGCGACGACACGAAATCAACGCCCATCTGCAAGCCGAGTAAAAATGAAAAATCACTTACCATTTATCGTTCTAGTGTTTCAAACTGCTGGATACTTGTCAAGTTTTGCGGCGTGTAATCAATAATATAATAGTTGTTATCATTTTTAGAAGTTTGGGTTCCTTCTCTTTTCAAGAAGCTGCAATTGCTGCCACAGAAGCAATAGTACAACGTTGTTGATAAGAAGCAAAAGTACTGATATCAGCGGCGCACTATTCCGAAGCGTAAACACATATGTCCCCGGCAAGATCGCAATCATGTTTAATACTATTAAAACACTATTGATAATGTTGAACACTGCCGCAATCTTCAACAGGCGACTATTATGGGCGATAAAAAACAGGGATGATAAAATAAGCAGAACAAAATATAATCCGATGCCAGCATGACCGTTCAGAACTAAATGAATACCGGTGAATCCGCCTTTCGATACAGGCATCCACGGCAGGAAAAATAACACCAGTACCGCCAAACTTATACCAAACGCGGTTTTGCGAAGACTATCAATTTTTTCTTTTGAGAAAGAGTAATAAAAGGTCTTAAGCGCCCAAAATGAGATAACTCCCCAGAGTAACCAAAATAGTGCATTTTCCATGAGTGCTAATTCGAGTCTACCATACCGAGTGGGATTCATTCTTTCCACTCACAAATGTACCCCGGGAAGCAGGATTGTATCTGTCGAGGGATTATTATATAACATTGAGAAGATGGTAACTATAGGATAGTATGGCTCCGTTTAGTATACAAAGTTGGAACTGTTTATCCCCCACAGTGTTCCTAATATGGCCAATCCCATACCAACCATTCCTAACAAACCGTTATTCTCATCCTCTGGAGAGGATACTTCTTGAGTAGGGGTCGGCATTGGTGTTTGACTTTCGTCCTCTACTTCTGTGTCTGTCTCCGCTCCTTCCACACTGCCGGTAGATTCATCTATTATTTCTGGCGGTTTAATTTTCTCGCATATATTTCCGACCTCAGTATAGCCGGCATCACATTCCCAAACATCCGTATTGCTATTCACAGCATGCGCATTGAAAGGAATTTTTACACAGGTCGTTTTACTCAGGGATGTAACATAACCAGATTTACAAGTGCAATCATTTGAAACTGAATTATAAGTAGAATTTGCAGGACATGTTGTTTTCGGAGGACTGTAGGAATTATTAGTGGGAGCAGGAGCAGTATAGCCACCATGACAATGTCTGGCACCTTCAACCTCACCCCATTTTGCGCAATTTGTCCGGCAATAGTGACATCCATCGGATGCGGTTCTACCAGGGTGAGCATAAGAATCAATAGGCTGAAAAAGTGTAAGAAAGGCAGTGATAAATATGAAAGCCTGAATTGTTTTCAACAATGGATGAATTATAGCTTATTTTAAGGGGATTTTGAATGATCCGGCTCCGCGTTCCTAGTTTAGCTATGACCAAAGCGATAGATTGTGTTATCAAGGTTTTTCAAAACCCTGTATGGGCCTAGCAAGCTCGTTAAAGATTGAATCAAGTCAGATTGTTAACTAGCAGACAATGATTTAGAAATAGTCGACTTCGATTTTAATTGTGTAATCTTACTTAACATAGTTTTTCTTTCTTCAGGTTTTACATAAATTTCTTCTAGTACCGCTTTTGCCGTTTCAAGGAAATAATCAAAATCATCCCTACTCCAGGGTTCCCAAGAACCGTATTTTTCATGAAGATTGTCACTTGTCATATCCTGAATATTTGCAAGAGCATCAAAATATTCAGAGAATATGTACGGATATTGGGTCTTTAACCACTTAATTTTATCCTGGTACTCGTTTCCCTCAGCTTTCTGATGTTTTATTAGTTCATAAATTGCTTTTCTCAATGCTCCCGATGCTCCCACTAAAAAATTCATTTTTCTGCAGCCGTCAGCCTCAGAAATAAGCATCCTGATCTTCTCAGGAATAAGCGAATTTATGGTAAAAAACGAGGTGGGTTGGTGGTAGAAAATAAACTTGTCTAAATTACTCGATTCATAATTCTCAATGTCATTTCCGTCCTGATCTTCTGGCTTGTTTTGGAAGTATGGCGCACGACCACCATATTGAGAATAAAGTTCACTGAACTTGTAATGTGATAAGTGTAATGAGGTTTTACCGCAGCCACCACACACGACCATATATATCCAAGCCTTTTTATCATCACTCCAATCAATTTCTTCACGCCCTGCCACGGAATATACAACTGACCGGCTGTTACAGAAAGGACAATTATATTTTTTGTGATCAATAAAGTATTTTTTATCGAGATTTGATTGGTCTGCCATAAATTTTTACAAATCTGTTGAGATTAACACCTACTTGGCTCCGCGATTTGGACGTTATCAGAACTGAGGTGGTTGAATTTATTAAAGTTGTTTCGACTTGATCTTCCCAAGTCTCTTCGAACGCTATGCGTAACAACACAACTTTTTTCTCTTTTTTTATTCCGTATCTCGGAAAAGAGAAGCCAAGTTGCCAGGCTAACCAAGTCGTCTTAACTTAAGCGGTAGAACTACTTCGGCCAATTTTTATATCTAGCAACCCATGTATCCTTTACCGGATTCACACATCCACAAACGCACTTCCAAGTTGTGAAGCCCCTACGGCATTTCATGCAAAATATGCCCTTACGGTTATCTTCACCGTAACTGGAAATGAATTCGGTGTTTCCACAGTTGTTACAAGCTCGCACTTCCCTAATTCCGTCACATTTCATGCACTTGAATGCGCCTTCGTACCCTGTACCATCCCCCGTAAGCAACGAATAGAAACCGAAAGTAGAACTTCGCCAATCGCTCATGATCTGAACCTTTCTTGAACTCTTATTCAGGCCTATATCTCCAACAAGGATTGTAAGAATTGATTGGATTATAGGTCAAACGAAAACGAAGTCAATATATGTAATAGCAGAATCGGTTAATAGTACTCCTTGGCTCCGTGGGTAGGACTCGAACCTACAACCTTGAAGTTAACAGCTTCTTGCTCCACCATTGAGCTACCACGGAATATAGAAATTCTAGTTAAGGCTAAAATTGTCCCCATAAGTCTACAAAAAAAGCCCTATTTTATCAATACAGGATCTAAGTTATCATTTACTAGATGTTCCCATTCAAATCCAAATCAACCGGGTCATACATCCGCGATGCTGTCTTTGCAGCAAATGATGGAATTGTCACGACCTTTGCCGTTATCGCCGGTGCTCAAGGTGCTGAGTTAACAGCGGCAGTCGTAATAATTATGGGATTCGCCAATTTGATGGCAGATGGATTTTCGATGGCTAGCGGCAATTATTTAGGAATTAAAAGTGAACAGGAATATGACACAGCTCATAAAGTTTATCTTAAAAAAGATATAAATATTTTGGTGCATCCATTAATCACTTTCATAGCTTTTATTGGCGCAGGGCTTTTGCCGTTGATTCCATATTTAATGAAAACAAAGTATGAATTCGAATTGGCAATAACATTTGTAGTTCTGGCTCTTTTTTCTATTGGAATTGTCCGCGCTCATTTTTCAAAAAAGCAATATCTGAAAGACGGTTTTCAAAGCTTATTAATCGGAGGAATCGCCGCCGTTGTTGCTTACACGATCGGATATTGGCTCGAAAATTATGTTCTATAAATCAAAAACCCTGTTAGAATTAAACATATGATAAATGGGGATTCAGTCTCATCCATTTTAAATGGTGAATCAGATGTAGGAAGCATTTACGCAAACGAAGTATTTGGAGTTGTAACAGGTTCTGAAATAGCCAAAGCTGTCGTACTCGATACTATTGATAGACAAATTGCCCGAATAGAAGAATCTCCCATCGACCAAGCTTTATCCGAAGTGGATGCAAGCATGGATATAGCGGATTTTATGTTAATAGCCGGTTTCTTAAAGGGAGAAGCCCCACAGACTCCTTATGGTTATTATGGAGGACATGGTTTTGTTTGGGCAAACGCAGTTGATCCACAAAGGCTTGATCCTAACCATAACATTGCACTAACAGAAGCAGACACGCCTCTAAATCCGGTTAAACAAATTAGTCTTGGAATACAATTTAATAGAAAGCGACTAACCATCCCGGGCAAGAATATTCTTGATCCGAGATTTAGAGTAACTGTAAGATCAGATGATGTGTACCGGGAAAATCCCCAAAGTAGAAAAAGACTTTACAGACCGTCTGTGGGTATCGAAATTGCAGTTTTACCTGATCAAAGCATAATAACAACTCCGACAAAGTATTCAGGTGAGGTAGTTTACCGTCATGATAGTATGGAATTTGGTTCAAATCATCCTTTAGCGAAAGAACTTGAACAAAGGGTGAGAACCTTATCAAGGGGTAGAAAATAATTCCAACCCGGGAGGATAAGTATTAATTTTCTACAGGTTCGTATTTCCTAATTACAAATGTGTCGACGATATAAGGTTCTCCGTTGTCGTAATATTTAATTTCACCATCCAGAATTCCTGTAAATATATATTCTTGCCCGATTGTAAGAGGTCCATTGCAAGTTATGGAGTTTTCTTTTCCAAAACAGGAAAGTCTTTCCTTTGAACCTTCTATGACGACGTTTTTAATAAGATTTCCTTTAGCGGTGTCACTTTTGTCACGAATGGCCAATTCGCCTGAACATATATTGCAAAATGGATCAGCCTTCGAACAAGCTATCAGGGTACACATTAACATACCTGCATCTGCTACTCCTTTTACTTTTACTTCTTCTCCACGGACAACACCCGGGTCTAAAAATTTTGAGACCGAATAAATATTCTCAATTCTTAAGCAGTATCCGGACTCACTGTACTCAATGCAATTTGTGACAGTTCCGTCATCTCCAACGATAGGAAATTCCGATGTTTTAGGAGTTATGGATGGTTTGGTGTTCTTTCCAATTTTAGGTATTCCTCGATTGAACCATTTTTGAATACTTTGAAAAACAGATGGAATAGAAATTCCGCTTGTCTGGCAAGTACCGGCTTGATCAGGGAAAGATGCCACACCTTTTGGATATACACAGGAAAGACCAACCGGGCATTGTATGTTCGCAAAACCTCCGCACATAACGCCGACACCGGGAACACTTGCTTCATTTTTATGCTGATACAAGAAAAATAATGAGGATAAAACGACGAAAACCCCAATGACACCGAGAACAATTTGGAGGAATTTATTGAGGGCCATATAGATTATTCTATACGAATAGTTTTTTCAGGCAATGGGATTTGAGCTTTATCAAGGAGAGAAAATTATATAATTATTTTAATAATGAGAAGAAAAATAGGGAATCACCTTCATTTCTATTTAGACCAACCTCACTGAAATAGGCCTCGATCATAGCAATACCAGGATGTTCGGTGTCTACTTTGTAATCCCCCAGTCTTCCCTCATCGTAAGCTCTCCTGCAAACACCCGAATGTAGTTCCATCTTCTCCTGCATACCAAAATTTGAGGCAAACGCCACTAGATTCTTCATTAACA
>CAYHDM010000022.1:0-11295 GCA_964355455.1 uncultured Candidatus Saccharibacteria bacterium | reverse complement strand
CATGATGGTCTTGCCTTCCGAGAAAAGCCTGTCTATATCATTTTGTAGTGGTGAAATATCAACCTTCGAGTCACTCATCAATTTTACGGTTCCCACGAGCACATGCTTGTTATCGACGACTGCTTCAACTCCATGACCAGCGAAGTTTTTAAACCTCTCAACTTGAGTAGAGACAGTAACTTTTCTTCGTTTTGCTTCTTCCAAAACCGCCAGGCTTAGAGGATGAGAAGACTTTGCTTCAGCTGCACTGTCAAGTTGAATAATTTGGTCTTGAGTGAATCCGGGAGCGGCAACGACATCAGTAATTCGAGGTTTGCCTTCGGTGAGAGTTCCTGTTTTGTCTAAAACGACAACTTGAATTTTTGATACCTGTTCAAGAGTTTGCGCGTCTTTAATGAGAATATTGTGTTTGGCGCCCAGTCCAGTACCTACCGCCACTACAGTCGGTGTCGCCAATCCCAAAGCATCAGGACAGGCAATAACGATGGTAGAAATGGCAAAGGTTAGAGCGAAGAAAAGTGGTTGCCCAAGGATAAAAAACCAGACGGCGAAAGTAAGTAAACCTCCTCCAACTGCCACTATAACTAAATATTTGGCAAATCGATCAGCGATTTTTTGCCCAGGAGCTTTGGAGTTTTGGGCAGTTTCCACCATTTTGACTATCTGGGCAAGTGCTGTGTCTTCACCGATTTTAGTAGCTTTAAATTTAACTGAGCCTGAAGTGTTGATTGATCCACCGATTACTTTATCGCCAACACTTTTGGCAACAGGCAAAGATTCTCCGGTAACCAAAGACTCGTCAATAGCAGTTTCTCCCTCAACAATTTCGCCATCAACTGGTACTTTGTCACCAGGCTTGAGTATAAGTATGTCGCCAAGTTTTACCTCTAAAGTTGGTACCATGGTCTCTTTACCGTTTTTCCATAAGCGTGCCTGGGGAGGAACGAGATCAAAAAGAGCTTGCAAGGCATCTGTGGTTCCACGCCTGCTTTTCATTTCCATCCAGTGCCCAAAGAGAACAAAGGTGGTGAGCATCGCCGCCGCTTCATAAAATGATTCTTCACTTCCTAGAAGTGTTAAAACGACGCTGAAGGCATAAGCTGCAGTGATACCAACGGCAATAAGCACTGCCATATTAAGAATTTTTGCTTGTAGTGCTTTATAGGTTGAGTAGAGAAATATCCATCCAGAATAAAAGTAAACAGGAGTAGCTAATAGAAACATGATCCAGCTGGCAGGAATTGGTTCAGGGAGTCTTAAACCAAGAATAATTATTCCCAACTGTGAATAGGCGATAATCGGCAAAGTCAGAATCAGCGCCACAAAAAACTTATTGCGAATATCCTCTTCCATAAGTTTAGCCATTTCTCGTCCTGCGAGACCAGTGTGCTCCATTCCCATAGCCATGGTCATGCTCATTTTGAATTTTTCCCAGAAGGACATTTCGGAGACAGGTTTCATAACATGCTGTGCATGATCATGTGCTTCATGAGATTGGGCGGTATGACTGCTGTTATTCATTTCTTCGTGTTTTATTTCTGATTTCATAGCTTCATGACACTAAGTCCTCATTTATAAGGGTAATAAAAGGTTCCATGAGTTCTAACATTTTACCGACCCATCATCTGCATCATGCCATTGCCACGCTCCGTCATGATGGTTCCTTTTTGTTCCATCATTGAGCCGTTTTCCTCAAGGGTTTTCCCGTTCTGCATCATTTCTTGATCACCGAACTCTTGACCCTTTTGCTGCATCATAGCCCCACTCTGCATCATCATTTTACCCATTTGCATCATGTTAGAACCGTTGTCTTTCATCATCGAGGCGGTTCCGCTCATATACACTTGAGATGGGGTTCTGGACTGTGCAAGCACATAGCCTAAAACTCCACCGACAATTAAGGCACCGACCACCCACATGATGATAGGGTTATTGTTATTTGATTTTGTCATCATTTCTTACCTCCTTATATTACATAGGTGTTTTTTTATATTTCTCTATTCATAGTAACAGGAATTACCAGGAAGGAGAAAGAGATAACAATAGCTCAAAAAGGCTGAAATTCCCCAAACTTGAAGCACAGTCTGTGCCTCCCTTCTTAATGCTTGTGGCCTCTATCCTTCATCATCCAAAGGTGCATTAGCGGACAGGCAAGCAGTGCACCTACCAAGAATAAATTACTCATTGAAACTTTGAATACGCTTATTGCGATGAGAGCTAAAACAACTGCTCCTAAACAAATACCGAGCCATTTAAAGGTTGAGTTTTGTCCCGCTACGGCGGGATTAGTTTTTGCAGAAACAGCTGTATGATGATTTTCCATGATTCATCTCACCTCCTTTTAACCGATAACTCAATAGGTACCAGTATAGAAAAAGAGAGATTAGGAAATCATGAAGGAATATTGGCCAAAGTCAAAATTATAACTACTGTAGTACCTTTCCCAACTTTGCTTGATACCTCAATGGTTCCCATATGGGCTTTAATGATCCCTTGTGCAATTGCCAGTCCCAATCCAGATCCTAAAGTTTTAGTCGTTTCTGTGCCTCGATAGAAACGCGAGAAGATATGAGTAAGTTCTTTCTCGGAAATACCAATACCCGTGTCATTTACCTCAATAATCGCTCTACCTTTCTTTTTGTGAAGAGATATTATTATCGTTCCATTCTTGGGAGTGTACTTGATAGCGTTATCGATAACATTGAGAATTGCCCTACTAATTTTGTCTTCTATTCCCGCAACCAACACATTCTGCTCAATCTCGTCTTTGATGACGATATGCTTGTCAGCTGCTAATTTTGTCGCTATTTCCTTCAATTCAACAAGAGTGGAAGATAAGTTGAAGTTATTTTCTTCAAGATTTGCATTTTCAGCTCCTAGCCACGCAAGATCAAGGATGTTTTTAATTGTGGTGGACAATCGGTTTACATCAATTAGAGTTTCGCTAAACGCTTGTTTATACTCGTCGTTTGTTCTGTCTTTGGAAAGAGTAAGCTCAATCCCTCCCCGAAGAGTAGCAACTGGGGTTTTTAATTCGTGCGCCACGTCGCCAATAAATTGGCGTTCACGCTGAAACGATTCTTGTAGGCGGTCGAGAAGCTTATTAAATGTCACTCCCAGCTTTTCGATTTCATCTCCGGTGTTGTGAGTTTCAACCCTTTCCTCAAGATGCTCAGAACTAATCTCTTCCATTTTGTCACTAATTTGAGCTATCGGACGCATAATTTTGCTGGCCAGAATACGCCCGCCTAGAATACTTGGGAAGATAAGCAGGGTAAAAATTACTCCCAGAGTGGTCAGAAGCGAGTTCAAAGATTTTTGAATAACATCTATGGGGTGAGCAACAAGAACTACTCCCAAGAGATTGTTGCCCGCTCTAATTGGTTCGGCTACAAACCGCATTGGAGTATTGCTGATATCTTGGTTTACATAAATGGCTTCTGAACTATTTTGAGCTTGCTCGAATAGATATTGATAGGAAACGTAGGGGTTATTGGAGTTTAATGATGTTCGAACCACACTTCCATTCTGGTCTAATAGAACTACAACCATACCTGGGATATCACTAAATTCGGTATAGAGCTGTTGCCGTAACATAGCTTCATGCAAGCTAATTCCCTGACGGGTTACAATTTCTGCGAGTTTATTAGCATGGATCGAAAGTTCTTTATCAACTTGTTGGAAGAGAATTTGTTCAGTTACTAAGTAAAAACTTGAGAAGATAACAGCAGTTGCTAAGAACAGAGTAAGGCTATACCAGAGCAGAATGCGGAAACGAATGCTTCTTGTGTTCATATTAATTGCCAATTTTATAACCAACTCCGTGAACTGTTTGAATTAACTTCACTTTAGCACCGGAATCTATCTTCTTTCGGAGGGCTACCACGAAAACATCAACAACATTGCTCATACCATCAAAATTGTAATTCCACACGTGTTCAGTGATCATGGTTCTGCTTACAACTTCCCCTTTATGTCTGAGTAACAGTTCCAAAACCGCAAATTCTTTAGGTGTGAGACTAATTGTTTTATTAGCCCGTTTAACAGTATGTTTAAGGGGATCTACTTCCAGATCATCAATTGTAAGGACTGGGGAGGGTTCTTGATGACTTCTCCTTATAAGTGCGTGTACACGAGAACGAAACTCCTCAAAGGAAAAAGGTTTGGTTATATAGTCGTCAGCACCGCTATCAAGTCCGGCAACTTTATCCTCGGTCGTTGATTTGGCTGTGAGCATGAGTACAGGGGTTTTGATGTTTTTCCTTCGAAGTTCGCGACAAAGCTGCAAACCGTTGACCTTGGGAAGCATAATGTCCAATACGATCAAATCGTACTGTTCGCCCTCCGCGAGATATTGACCCTCTTCTCCATCAAAGGCCTGGTCAACCGCAAAGCCATCTTCAACAAATCCCTTTTTAATGATGTTTGAAAGTCTACGTTCATCCTCAACAATTAAAACCCTCATGCCCCTATTATATTAAAAAAACATGAAGAAATCATTAATCTGATATTCTGTTTCGCTTTAGCGACTATCTATTTTAACTACTATCTATTGAAATAGTTGTAGACAGTTACGAAAATATATCCTGTAACCCAGGCGAAAATGACTGATGAAATCAATCCCACAAGAAAGGTTGCCATCGATAAATTCCAAGTACCCAATTTAGTTAGTTCTATCCCATGAAACCATGATTGGGCTATAGAAAACATTAAATCGGGAAATAGACCTACCAACAAGCGACATCCTATATAAAAAATCCCTATTGTGGCGGCAAAGGCATTCGCTACAGCAATTGAATTATGTTTCATAATTCTTCACCTCCTTATAATACTCCACAGTTTATTTATACCATTTTATACTCCGCATCCACCACCTTGTTTGGGAGGTTGTTGGATAAGTTCTCTATCGGCTAACCATTGTTTAATACTTTGCCATCCGGATGCGGATGAGTAATCTCTACTTAGCAAAATTTTGGCATCAATATCTTTGAAGGACTTGCCCTCTTTGTTGTAAAAATAGAGAGCCATGTCATAGTAGTTTCCCGGAAACCAAAAGGCATTAAAATACTTTCCCGCTTCATACATTTGGATTTCAGTTGCATCATTTGCGACCATGAGTTGCAATACCCCCAGAAGGGCCATCCCGTGATTACAATCCGGAAAAGATGTGGAATTGTTACAACATGGCCTGAAAATATTTGAGGCGACTAGGTCAACCCGTTCTTCCTGCTCTTTAGTTAATGGAATTAGGGTGGATTTTGAGTAATAGCTCATCGGGTCACCTTTACCCAAGGTCCACCCACCTGTTGAAGCAAAGTTTCCCGCACCTTGTTTACCTCCATATTTCATCATGTCACCATCGTCTAAAATCTTCGATTTGTTAGCCAGTCCTACTGCCCAAAAAAAATTCAACAAAAAGTATGAATTATCTCGAGTGATTTTTACTTTTTCATTCGAGCCCTTGAGAAGCACCTCTTCCTGTTCCGGTGTAAGGGGTTGATTAGATTTTTCATAAACAGTCTTAAACTTCTCCGGATCGATAACTCCCATGGCTGTCATTTTGGGACCTAAATTCCCGTATGAAGCGTTGATTTCAAAACCCTCCAGTGGATTAATTTCATCAAACAGGTTGTCTTTGCTTGTAGCAACTGGGGTAGTTGTAGCAACTTGTACTGATTCCAGTCGGTTCGCTTTAAATCTTGTTACCTGTGGAGCAATAAGAATGGCAAGGAATATCACGTTGGTGACTACACTAATTATTAGAAGGGGGGAAAGTTTATTTTTCTTCATGGCCTTTGTATCTTAATAATTTATAAAAAATAAACAAGACTACGCCAAAAACAAGCAGATCCACTATTGGGTTTTGAAAATACTTAGCAATTTCGAAAACAATCAGCCGAATTTTTTGACTGTATGGTTCCATTTGGTTCATCTGAATTTTGCCCTGGAAATTAAATATCGCAATCAAAACTCCTGTAAGAAAGAAAATCCCGGCACCCAAGTACTTCAGTATGTTGTAGATTTTGTGTCTATTGGGTCCGCCAATTTTTGCTGTGGCTTTCTCGTAGAACATCGACATGATAAACAGTGGCATTACAATGCCAGCAACGTAGGCTAAGGAAACAATCATTGCTTGAAAGAGGGATGGCGATAAGGAAGTGAGCGTCACTGCGGCAAACAATACAGGTGCGCAACAAGCCGAAGTTAATCCGGACATAAGTCCTAATCCAAAGACGCTGGCTGTGTTGACTTTCTTATCCTGAAGGCCCGATACATGGAATATCTGCGGTAAGTGAAAGATAGGCTTTAGAGTCATGACTCCCATCAAAATCATAATAAATGCGCCAAGGTAATAGATTAACGTATGGTATTCATCGAGGAAAAAGATGGCAAACCGGACCCCTAAAGCTATTGGTACCAATACAAAAGCCAAGCCCAATGCAAAAATAAGGGTATAGTACATGACCCTTTTTTGTTCTTTGAAAATTGCTCCAAGGTAAGATGGGAATAAAAACGTAATACAGCATGGCGCAAACAAAGCCAAAACCCCCGCTAGGAAAGATGCCGTTAATGATATTCCGAATAGAAAATTTGTGTCCATATTTATTTTACTATTGCCCTAATACTAAAAACTAGCTTATTGTTAGCCGGATCATTGGTAGTCACATATACTTCCCTTTCCACTACTCCATACACAGGCATGGTTGCTGGGCGGTACGTTAGCCGCACAGTAGCTGTACCTCCGGGCGCAATTTCGGTCACAAATCCGCTTTGTGAGTGCATACTGTATTCCTTACTGGTTTCACCATTGTAAATAATCTGGCCTGCAGTACAACCGCAGCTCGAATTGACATCAAGAATTTGGAGAGGTTTGGTCCCGACATTTTTCAGAGTGTAGTCCTGCTGTTTAACATCTGATACTTTAATCTCACCCATATCAAAAAAGGTTTGACCGGTTTCCGCCTTTGGACGATCAGCATCCTGTTCCGAGAAGATTGCGGTGGTGGGTTCAGATTTTTGTTCGGATGTAAACAGAAAAGCCAATCCAATAACTCCGACGAAAAAAAGAATAAGACTAATGATGATAGCTTTAGGTGGCATACTAGCTAAGGTATCTATATGTCTTAATAATTTCATCGATGTTTTCATGAATAATTGGAAGATTTAATCTTTGGTGTTTTTCGACAATACAAACCTCGAGATGATACTTGGCAAGCAGCCGTGTTATGGTTTTTAACCTTTGAAATGCGACCGCTATTTGCATATGGACGTCTTTCCGAGGATGGTTTGACTCGATCTGTAAAATAATCTTTCCAATCTGCACCTTTACCAAAGCCAGCTCGCCCATTATTTCCGCCTTATATGTAACCCTTTTTTTTGTTTCCATAGTCAGATTTTACAACTGCAGTATTAAGATTTTATTAAGAATGGTTTGCAAGAAAGCGAAAAGTTATCCCCCACATTGAGCCAGTTGCCATATAATATCTCTTCAGGAAGATTGGTATTCCATAGTCTCTCGATATTATACAGTCTTCTGCTAAACTTTATGTAATGCCGTCCAGTGAAATTAACTTTGTCCCGGATTCCTCAAAGAAAGTCCCAAATATAAAAGATCAAATCTTTCAGTGGGTTATTAAAAACGGCAAAAGAATCGTTATTATCACGCAAGCCATTGTACTTATCGTCTTTATATCAAGATTTAAATTTGACACCGATATCCGCAATTTAAATACTGAAATTGAGCAGAATCAGGCTGTTGTGGAAAATCTCGCGGATGTTGAAACCGCTTACCTCCAAAACCAGGAAAAACTTGGTCTGATAAAGCCAATAATTGAAAGGCAAATTGACTGGGATAAACGTCTCACCGACTTCACCGCGAAGATTCCCAATGATCTCACACTGGCCACTGTGAAATTTTCTGAAAAGGCAATAAGCATAACTGCCGGCACGAAAAATGCGCAGTCATTCCAAATTTTCGTCAATTTATTAGTAAAGGATCAGACGATTCGGTCTGCAGTCCTGCAGTCAAGCCAGTACGACACAGAAGCTGATGAATATAAATTCGTTATTAATATGGAGTTATAGCATGAATATTGTATCCAGGTTCACAATTGAAAAGAGTTCCAAATACCAAAATGATATGGAATTCAGGAGAAGTATCAATTTCGTATTGACTTTTCTATCCGTAATAATCTTCGGAGTCTTCGCAATCCGTCCGTCCATCACAACTATTACAGGACTTATAAAAGATTTGGATGAATATCGGAAAATAAACGGCATTCTTATTGAAAAAATCGCGATTCTAAATGATGTAAGTGCTTCTCCTGAAAGATTGGAAAAAGAAGGCGAATTGATATCACGGGCTCTTCCCGAATCTCCCGATGAAGGCTCATATATTCGGAATGTAAATTTTATCGCGTCAAAAAACAAAGTCCAAATCTTATCAATGGTATTCACAGTTACGGAGGAAGAGGGCCTCGGAAGCTTAGGATTCAATCTTTCAATACAGGGCCCGTATCAACAAATAATTGAGTTTATTGCCGATTTTAACAAATTATTAAGGGTCACCAACATTGAAACCGTAGATATTTCCCCCGAAGGAGAAAATCTTGTCTCCATCAAAGCTTCAATTATCGGTAAAGCATATTTTTTGGAGCGGAAATGATTAATTTAAACGCGAGGACCATAATTATATTAACAATCGTGACAATTACCATTTGGATTGGCTACGAGGCGTATTCCACCTTAACAAGAACATCGAGAAAAATAACTGTCAGGCAGGAGTTGCTGCGGGAACTTAACGCGAGGGAGAATGAATCAGTCGTTGAGGACCTCGGGACCCGTATCTCCTACTAATTTCTTTTTAATTACCCCGAAAGTATAAATAATAAGTTCTAAATCCCTAATTTTCAAAAGCCAGGCAAAGAATATATAGGTTATAAAACCGATTAAGGACACGGTTCCCGTTAAGACAATCAACCCCAGAGTTCGGGTCGTATCAAAGACAAGCTCGTCCATAGCTCTAAATGGAATATATAAAGCTACTCCGGTTACGAAAGTTGCCAGCCCGATCCGATTTATGTGGAGTAAAAAATCCTTAAAATCAATTCCACCGATTTTTTTCATTAAGAAAACAAATAACAGACTAAAGTTTATATAACTTCCGATTGTGTAAGCGAGAGCAAGACTCCACACCCCAAGGTTTAATTCTCTAACAAACCAAATAGCTAAAACCGCATTTACCGAAATGGCGATTGTACTAATAAAAAGCGGGGTCTTTGTATCCCTTAATGCATAGAATGCCCGGGCAAGAATCATAACCAAAGATTGGGCCACAAGCGATATACTAAAAAATCCGAGTGAATATGAGGTCATAACTGTCGCTTCCCACGAATATTTGCTGGCACCAACAGTTAAACGAACAAGAGGAACCCTAAGTACAAAAATCAAAACACTCATGGGCAATACAAAAAACACGATCTGCTGAAGTGTTTTTAACAATAAGATTTTGAATTCATCCAAATTGTCGTCCTCTTTAATTGCATTCGCTAAAATCGGAAGCGCCGCCTGACCTATCGACATTCCGAATACTTTTACCGGCAGACTTTGAATGTCAGTTGCAAAAGTTAAAATAACATTCGACGGCGCAGATATAAACAAAGCCAAATTAGTATAAAGCGGATTCAAAAACTTTTGCGCCGCCTGGCCGATTGTTCTCGGAACCATCAACTTATAGACTTCGTGAATTCCCTTCTCCTTTATATCGAATAAAAATTTATACTTATATCCGACACTTCTAATTAGCGGAATCTGAGTACACATATGTAAAACTGCCCCGAATATCATTCCGTATGCAGGAGCATAAATCCCCAGCGGCTTTATGAATAGCAATATAAAGATGATAATTCCGATGTTATAGGTAACCGGAGCCAGAGCAGGAACAACAAATTTGTTGAAAGACTGCAAAATACTTGTAAAAAAAGTGCTGAAAATGAGGATAATCTGCGCGACCATCATAATACGCATAAGACTGGCCATCATGGCTAAATCAGATACAGTCAGGTCGCTGTTTCGGGCAATGATTTCTTTCGCGATAAAATCCGCCGAAAACATTACAATTACAGTAAATATAAGGAATATAAATAAGGAGACATTAAGAAGACTGCTTGTGATATCCCATGCATTCTCACTGTCTTTTTTGTAATGTTTAGTAAAAACCGGTATAAAAGCGGCGGATAATGCCCCGGAAATTAATAAGGAAAATATAAGATTAGGAATCGCATCGGCCGCGAAATAAACTCCCAGCTCAGCTGAATCTCCAAAAAAACCCGACAACAAACGGTTTTTTATAAAACCAAGGAAAGCGGAGATACAATAAATAAATCCAATTACAGTTGCGGCTGAAAGAATCGTATGCTGCTCAGAGGCAAAAACACGGGTTCCGTTGCGAAGAAAGCGCATAACCATAAGCTGATTGATAATATCATGAGTATTGCCATCGCTACAACGACTTGATAGAATATCGCTTGCTATGGCGAATACCAATCAGGCAAAGAAAATGATACGAAAAACCAAGACCCAGACCGCTTATAACAGATGGTGGAAGACTAAAATCAAAAGCGCAATAAAGACTTTAGATGAAATAGTATCGAAACCCGAATCTACACAAGAAGATACGGCGGCCTCATACAGGGAGTTGCAAAAGGTAGTCGACAAAGCTCAAAAGAACGGAATTATAAAGAAAAATAAAGCGAATAGAATAAAATCACAGAAGTCCATTTCATAAAATTAACTTTCAAAAATTCGTTCCGCACCCGTCACACCCGACAAGCGAGTGCGGGTAAGCAGGAATTTGAGAAAGATAATTTTCTGACCTTGCTTGCCAAAATTAAATTGTGTACACTTTCTTTAGCAAAAATGTATTTGCTTAAGTTAATTTGTGTTAAACTAAAAATATGAAATATCTGCCCAAGAACCTCAGCCTAGCTTTAGTTTTAGCTTTAGGCGTTTCTGTTTCTTCCCTTTTATTGCCAGCTCAGTCAGAAGCCGCATCGGCTTATATCTCTCCAGCAACTGGATTTATCAAAGAATCAAATTTTAAAATCAGTGTTTATGTAGAATCAACTACCGCGGAGCCGGAAATTGCCAGTGCTCAGCTTAAGATAAGTTATCCGGCAACAATTAACGTCGTATCGGTAACTGAAGGAGAATTCGATAGCTACCTGGATAAATCTGCAGATGCCACGACTAGAACGGTCTCAATTAACGCACTAAACAATGCGGGGAATTATAAAT
>CAYHDM010000021.1:0-11737 GCA_964355455.1 uncultured Candidatus Saccharibacteria bacterium | reverse complement strand
TTTAAGCGCATCTCAAATTATGTATCCGTTAATGCAAGCCACCGATATTTTCATGCTAGGAGCAAATATAACACAGCTTGGTATGGACCAGCGTAAAGTTAACATGCTCGCAAGAGAAGTGGCAGATGAACTTGATTTCGTAAAGCCGGTCGTAGTAAGCCATCATATGCTACTCGGTCTTCTTCCTCCCGGTGAAGTACGCGAAGGAGAATCCACAGTTGATAGATCAATCCGGATGAAAATGAGTAAGTCGAATCCTGATTCCGCGATTTTTATGACTGATTCCAAAGAAGAAGTAGAAAGAAAAATAAAACAGGCGTGGTGTCCCGAAGGAATAGTTGAGGAAAATCCGATTCTGGAATACTGCAAATATATCGTGTTTGAAAAAGAGGAAAAAATGCTAGTTGAAAGACCAGACAAATATGGCGGAGACATTGAATACAATTCATATCAGGAACTGGAAAAGGATTATGCCGAGAAAAAGCTCTTCCCATTGGATCTAAAAAATTCTTTAGCTAAATATATAAATAAATTTCTGGAACCTGTTAGAAATCATTTCGAAAATGATGAGAGAGCCAGAAGTTTAAAAGATCAAGTCGACAATTTCGAAATAACAAAATGAGGAGATTTTTTCATAAATACAAAACAATAATAAAAACAGTACTCATAACACTTGTTATCCTGGCATTGGTCTTATCTACAATACTTCCTTTTATCGCAATCTGATATTCTGTGAATATGGAACTAACAGATTCTGTGACTGAAATCTCCGGCGTCGGGAATAAATATAAAATTCTGCTCGCGAAATTGAATATCAATTCTATCGAGGATTTGCTCTGGCATATTCCTTTTAGGTATGAGGATCGAAGCAATATAAAAAAAATCTCCGAACTGGTTGCAAATGAAAAAACAGTAGTAATCGGAACTGTCGAAAAAATAGATAACGTTTTCACAAAGTACGGGAAAAAATTAACTAAGGGAGTAATCAGCGACGAAACCGGAAAATTAAACACAATATGGTTCAACCAGATTTATCTGAAAAAATCTATACCGGTCGGCTCAAGTATAAAGTTATATGGAGAGCTCGACCAAAACTCCACTAAGCCTCAATTTATAAGCCCCGAATGGGAATTTGCGAGAGTTGCTGACAATAATTCAGATTTATACGTTCCGGTATACTCAACAACGAATGGAATTTCAAATAACTTCTTAAGGGCCAAAATAAAGTCAGTCCTGCGAAATTATGAAACCAGCGATTTACTTGATAACGAAATACTAAGAAAACATGATCTGCCGGATATAAAAACAGCGCTGGAGATTCTTCATTCTCCGGCTGACTTAAATTTAATTAACACGGCAAAAAAGCGTCTCGCATTTGAAGAACTTTTATTTTTGCATTTACGCGGACTACACATAAGAAATAAATGGAATCAAAAGAAGAATAGCCATAAAATTCATATTTCCGAAAAAAAGCTGAATGAATATAAAAACAGTCTTCCGTTTGAACTTACTGATGCCCAAAATAATTCGATAAAAGAAATATTGAATAATCTCAAACAGGAGGCTCCAATGAATCGTCTGCTTCAGGGTGATGTCGGAAGCGGAAAAACAGTTGTCGCGGCGGCGGCTATTCTGGCGGCATCGGAGTCGGGATTTAATTCCGTGATAATTGCCCCGACTCAAATTCTGGCCGAACAGCATTTTAAAACCCTCGAGAAAGTTTTAGGTAAATTCAAAATTTCAATCGTTTTATTAACTGGAAAAGGCCGCAAGCAGGAGAGCAAACCCAAAAAACTAAAGGAACCTTATGTTGTAGTCGCAACTCATGCGATACTTCACAATTTAGAATCGTTCAACAATATTGGCCTGATAATTGTCGACGAACAGCATAAATTCGGTGTGGAACAAAGAACCCTCGTTGTTGATCACTATACAAAAAAAGGAGAACTTGTAGATATTCTGCCGAATTTGCTTACCATGACCGCGACTCCGATTCCGAGAAGTTTAGCCTTAACTTTTTATGGAGATTTGGATTTATCCATAATAAACGAGATTCCAAAAAATCGAAAAGGTGTAAAGACCTGGGTGATAGGTGAGTCTAACAGAAAAAAAGCATATAAATGGATTGAAAAACAGATTATCGAGAAAAAAACGCAGGTATTTGTAGTTTGTCCCTTTATTGAAGAATCAGAAAATTCAAATTTTCAAACTGTTAAGGCAGCCGAAATTGAATATCAAAAATTACTGTCGGTTTTACCTAATCTAAAACTTGGTCTACTGCACGGACGTCTCAAAAATAACGAGAAAGATGAGGTAATCACTAAAATGTTGAACCGAAAAATAGACATATTAGTAACAACTCCTGTTATTGAAGTCGGGGTGGATATTCCAAACACAAACATTATCTTGATTGAGACTCCGGAAAGATTCGGC
This sequence comes from uncultured Candidatus Saccharibacteria bacterium, assembly GCA_964355455.1. Classification (GTDB taxonomy): domain Bacteria; phylum Patescibacteriota; class WWE3; order 2-01-FULL-39-13; family 2-01-FULL-39-13; genus CAYHDM01. The sequence goes on along the minus strand of CAYHDM010000021.1, from coordinate 9,304 downwards.
CTTGCGTCTCTTCACCAGTTACGGGGAAGAGTAGGGCGGGGAGACGAAGAAGGCTATTGCTTCTTGATAACCTCTACAAGAGCAGAAAATTCGCTTGCCCGATTAAAATATATGGAAAAAATGAATAACGGCAACCAGCTGGCAGAAATTGATCTAAAAATGAGAGGTCCGGGCGACATATATGGAGCTGACCAGCATGGATTTTTAAATCTGAAAGCCGCAGATATCTCGGACATCGAACTTATAAAAGAAACAAAAGAGCTCGCACAGAGAGTTTTCAATAATATCAACAAACATCCCCGAATCCAAGAAAAACTTAAAAAACAGCTTTATGTTGAGGAAAACTAGCTTCAGACTGATATAATCCTCGTATGGAATTAAGAATCACTTCAGGTGAATACAAAAACAAAAAGCTAAAAGTACCAAAATCAGCAAGTCCGGTAAGGGAAAGGGTTAAATTGGCTATATTTTCTATTATTGATGACAAGGTAACTGAGGCCGATTGCATTGATATATGTGCGGGATCAGGTAATTTAGGGCTAGAAGCATTAAGCCGGGGAGCCGCCAGATGTACCTTTATAGAAGAAGACTATGAGGCCGTGTCCTTTATTAAGGAAAATATAAAAAGTGTCTTGAGTCTTGAAACGAATCCCAATAAATTCAATGAAACAGACAAAGCTGTACTTATAAAAAGTGACATGGTTCGGCACATAGCCAACGACAGTAGAAATTACGACATTGTATTCTGGGATCCTCCATACGATGTACCGGTTAAGCATGCCTTTAAATATATTCATGATTTACTGAAAAAAGGTGGAATTCTCGTTTATCTTCATGCTACGGATAGCAAAATCAATATCCCCGAGATAAATCCGGTTCTAAAAATAACCGACTCGCGAAAATATGGCGTAACAACGGTTGATTTTATAGCCAGAGTATAATATTATAGTCACAGCATGGGAGTACCAAAGAAAAAGACATCCAAAGGAAGACGCGATCGAAGAAGATCACATCATAAGGCTATAAGTGCAAATAGCATGCCTTGTAGTAAATGTGGAACACAAACAAGACCACACACTATTTGTCAAAAATGCAGTACATACAACAAGTAAACTTGTTGGTAGCCAGTTAATCCTGGCGTCCAATTAAATAAATCGACTTTTTAAGGGATGAAAACATCAAATGACCCTAGGCATCATGCCAGACGTTTAGCTATAAGCATCATATATTCCGCTGAAATTTCTAATCCTTCGAACAATATTATAGCCAGTGATGAAATTATAGAAACTTCCAAAGAAGGCCTCGGAATAACAGTATTTGACCAAAATCTACTACTTTCAATCATAAACGGCATAAATGAACATAAAGAGGAGCTTAAAGCTATCATTCTAAAACACTCAATCGACTGGGCTCTAGACAAGATTTATAAAATCGATTTATCAATTCTGCTATCTTCTATATGGGAGATTAAGTTCGGAAATACCCCGATGAAAGTTGTTATTGATGAAGCCGTAGAACTAGCAAAAGAATTCGGTGAAACGGAGTCTCCCAAATTCATAAATGGTATACTTGCAGGTGTTGTTAAAGATATATGAGCACTGACGAATTCAACTACGACAGCTTACAAAAGGTCATAAACATCAAGTTTAAGAATAAAGAAATACTAAAGCAGGCCTTTATACATAGATCGTACCTAAACGAGAATAATATTGGAGTAACCACGTCAAATGAACGACTTGAATTCCTCGGAGACGCTGTTTTGCAATTTCTAACTTCGGAATACATATACAACGAATATGGCGACTACACCGAAGGGAATTTAACTAATCTCAGGTCTAGAGTTGTGAATACTGAATCTTTGGCACAGGAAGCCTCCAGACTTAATCTGAGCGACTATCTTATGATATCAAAAGGTGAACGTGAAACTGCTGCTGAGAGCAACTACATCTTAGCTGACACATTTGAGGCGCTTCTCGGGGCTATATACCTTGACTCAAAAGATATAGATTTATGTAGGAATTACTTAAAAAAGCAACTATTTTATAAAATCTCTCAAATTCTGGAGGAAGGCGAACTAAAAGACTCAAAGAGCTTATATCAGGAGATAGCTCAAGAAAAATATGAGATAACCCCGACATATAAAGTCATCGAGGACGAAGGTCCAGATCACCAGAAAACCTTCAAAGTAGGTGTTTATCTTAACAACAACCTAATCGCCTTCGGAACCGGTGCAAGCAAGCGTAAAGCCCAGCAGTCAGCGGCACAAAAAGCTATTGAAAATGAAGCCTTGAGAAAAGACGTTGACTGAGAAAGCTAGCAAGTGACAATACATTAGTTATATCTTATAATATTCCACATGGTAAGAATCAGATTAGCAAGAGCAGGAAGGAAGAATGCTCCATCATATAGGATAGTAGTTACTGATAAAAAGACCAAAAGGGATAGTAAATCCCTAGAACTCATCGGTCACTATAATCCTACTGAAGATCCTAAAAAGATAGTTTATAAGCAAGACAGATACGATTACTGGATATCGGTCGGAGCTCAACCCAGCGATGCTGTTGTGAAATTAATAGCCGGAAAGTATAAGTTTAAACCTTATAATCCAAATGCTAAGGCAGAAGTTGCTGAGGTTACAGCTGAACCTAATGCAGAAAATCAGAAGGCTCCTGAAGTTGCAGCTGAATAATACTAATTATGCAATTATTATTAGAATATATCGTAAAAAACATAGTGAGCAACCCCGACGAAGTCGTTATCGAAAAATCTGAGGAGATTATTCCGAATGGGAACGTAGCCCAAATTTACGCAATAAGCTTGAATTCGAGCGACATCGGCGCCGTGATAGGCAAAAAGGGGCAAACTATCAGAAGCATCCGATCCATAGCTAAAGTTAAAGCTATAAAGGATAAAACTTACGTAGATGTAAGAGTTGCCGGAAACCTCGATGGTGTCCCTCCAGCTGAAGAAAACTAGCAGTTCGTTTAGGAATTTTATTCAATTCCACTTGCATCATCGGCTTCAGGAGTTGCTTCTTCAATATTAAAGGGATTATCTCTCCCAAATTCTATTACAAGAGGTTTTGTCTCATAGAAATCCATACCATTAAGTTTCTCAAACAGACTGTTGTAATCAGGGCTATTCGCCAGAGCTGCCAAATCAACTTCCTGAGAATCCGTATCAGGTTTTAAGTAGGACTCCAACACGAAAGTGCTCTTCAACCCCTCCACTTCACTTGTATCTCCTGTAGTTTGATCTTTAACGGAAGTGACTTCGAACACCAATTGTATGGTATTTATATTCACGATTGTTCTTGCATTTTCGAGATTGTAGAAAAAACCCAGTATTGTATCCGAATTTGGTCCTCGTACACTTAACTGCATCAAAACGGTTCTAAGACCGCTTGAAGGTTCGTCACTTGCACTATCTGCGTCACTTATCCCACTTAAATTTAAAGACTCGATGGAAACATTGCTTATATCGGCGACTTGAACAAGCTGATCCAAAGTATATGGTACCCGATCTTCCGTGGCTGGAAGTGCTTGATCGGCTAATGCTATTTTACTTTCAAGTTCTTCCTTAAGTCCGACCAAACTTTCTAAATACTGGCTTTGTCGTGTAACCTCATCGAGCTTGACTTGCGCTGATGAGAAATTAGCACTTATAACTGATATTTGTCCATATTGTGGAATAACCAGCAAAAATATAGATGCAATACAAACACCAAATCCGATTATTATTATTAAATAATCTCTAATATCTTCAAAATGTAAGGAGAATTTCGGACTTTCTCTATTCATAGCCTCAGCCTGCCTACCCAGGTTATGCGGATGCGGTTTCAGTTTTTCCAATGTCTCTTCAACTTTACCTGATAGGTTCATATGTGGCTGGTAAATTAATTAGAAACTCAATCGTAAAACTAATGTTTCCACTACTTTTATCAAGTGAAGCAGATCTGAGTCTTATATCTAGAAAGTATCTGGGATCTGAATTTTTGAGATTATCTTGAAAAACCGCAATAGGAATATAATTCGGATAAGAACTTCCGGTAAGGGTAACCTCGCCTTTTTCACTGATATTAAGATTCTTTATAGTAATCCCCTGGGGGACTTCATTGTATAACTGTTCAACTACTTTCCCATAATATGGGCGTTCATTCAAAACTTTCTCTATTGAAGATAACTTAAGCCCCAATTTATACCCTCTCTCAGCAAATTCTTTCAATTCTTGAATTTTAACTTCCTCCGAAGCAATCTGGTCTTCCAATAATGTAATTTTGCTTCGTGTGTAGAGATTATATCCAAACAGCCCAAGTCCGGCGGCCAAACCTAAAATCATTGCCGTGATAGCAAACCTGTTCAAACTTTTAACTTGGGATTCATGTTTACGATTTGAAACAACTTCATCCGGGATAAAGTTGACATCGCTAAAGGCACTGGGCATAGTTACTAATATTGTACAATAAATTACTGCTTAACATTACTACTTAATTGCAGCACCTACTGCCGCGGCAAACAACGGACCTAGTTCCTGCAATTGAACCTGACCCTGCTGTGATATTCCTGATATATCAACCGACTTCCATGGATTTGCATATTGAACTTCGGGTTTTACTTCCCCAACTAAATAAAGCATTAAATCGGGAATTAAGGCCCCACCACCGGTTAAAACTATTCGCTTTATTCCGCCATAACTATTGTCGGAAAAATATTGAGCTCTGCTTTCAACATATTTTTGTGTTTTATTAAGCTCATCTATAATAAGTGAAAACACAGGTAAGATAATTTCTTTTATTTTTCCGCCGAGTACATTTTCTTTAAATCCATATGTAAATAAATATTCACCGGCTTGAATTGAATTAACGTCTAACTCTTTTGAAATTGTTTTAACAATGCTCGAGATTCCAAAATTTGTGGTATTAACAAATCTTAAATTGTTTTCTAGAGAGAAATAAAAGTCTATCGCAGTCTGTCCAAGGTTTACAATAATAGTTGGAAGCGGACTGTCTATCGTTAGAGTGCTTCTTATAATTGATATAGAAATAGGTTCTAGACCAAGAGTCTTCAAACCGGCTTTCTCAAAAATTTTCATATATCGATCCACCATATTTTTGGGAGCGGCTACCAGAAGTACATCCATTGTTCCGAATTCCTCGGTCTCGTTTTCTGCTGACTTTCCGCGTACCGCATCCAAAATATCCTGGGCTTTTGATTTCTTATTTTCATCTTCTTTTAGGAGCGTATATTTGAGGTAAACATCAGAAAGGGGACTTGGAATATGCTGCTCGGCTTCCCATTTAATTGCTTCATCAAATTCTTTCCCCTGAAGCATCGGCATACTTATAATTTTACTGAACACCCTATTTTCCGGCAAAACGGCTACGACCTGTTCTGTGGGAGGAAAACCGGACTCATGCAAAAAATTTCGTATGGTATCCGAAGCACTATCCACATCATGATCTGTACCGGATAAAAGTTTCTCACCAAGGTCGCCGGAAGGTACCATTGCATACCTCAATAGTTTATTTGGGGTTGTACTTCTATCTACTGAAACAGCCTTTATATGACTGCTTCCAATGTCTAGACCTAAGACAATTTGCGGCATGGGCAGATTTTAATTCTCTGGATGAATGATAACATAACCATAAGCTCTCTAGAATGCGTTATATTTATGGATACTCATTTCAATAAGAACTACTCTGCAGTTATAAGAGCTCCATACACTTTCACTTTAGCTCTTTTCGAAGTGGATTTAATCAAAAATATTTCGAATTTACTGTACTTCCTAAGAGGATCAACAGTGCTGTCAAGTTGCTTAAATAGTCTCTGGAGGTAATAAAAAAACTCAACTTTTGACTCGTCGATTCTTAATGTAGCCATTTAATTGAAAATAACATAAACCTCTCTCTTGAGTCAAGCACTTGAGTCAAGTACAATATACAAGTATGGCTGGAACATTAGGCGGACTAATTAAAGATCTCCGTTTACAAAAAAAACTATCTCAATTAGAAGTGGCAGTAGCCATAGGATGGAAGGAAGGCTCCATATTAAGCAGAATCGAACAAGGTGTTGTCAGTAAACCTTCCAAAGAAGTTATAGAAAAATTAGGTATTACATTGGAACTTACAAAAAGGGAAAAGAACGAACTGCTTCTAGCGGGAAATTATTTACCGGATAAAGAAGAAATTAATAAAATCCGCCGGGAAATTAATACTTTGATGAGCGAATGGAAATATCCCGCAACAGCATATGATTTTTCGTGGAGAATAATACATGAAAACAAAGTATGTAAATATATATATTATGAAAATGAAAATGAAGCCGAAAAAGTTGAGAAAAATGTCCCGAATGTTTTTGAACTGAACTTTAATGAAAACTATGCCCAAAATAAATTTGCTCAAGACAAACCTGGTAACGGAATTGAAAGTGAATTAATCCAATCTTTAACCCAATATCGGGTTGAGCAAAAAAGTCACAACGCCGAAGAAAATATTAACAACCTAATAAAAAAACTTATTCTTAACAAACCTTTCAGGACAATATGGGAGAAAATCCAAAATGTGGACCATGCAAAGATGATAGACAATTACACATTTGCTGACTATGTAATTCCGGCTAGAGGGAAAAAAGAAACACTCTCATTTCATCTGTTCAACGCTCCTTTGCTGGATGATCCACGTATAAATATTGAATTTCACACTCCAGCGGACAAAAAGACTTTCGAATATTTCGAAAACGAAAAGTTTGACATCTAATCAAATATTCCTATAAAATGAAGGAAAATCCACGATGAGGTTCACAAAACTTTTTACAAAAACACGAAAAGAAGTTCCCAAAGATGAGCTCAGTAAAAATGCGCAATTATTAATTAAGGCCGGATTCATACACAAAGAAATGGCCGGCGTTTATACTTATCTCCCATTTGGATTAAGAGTTTTAAATAAAATTAATAAAATAATTCGGGAAGAAATGAATGCGATCAGCGGTCAGGAAGTTTTGCTGACATCTCTTCAGGATAAGCTTTTATGGGAGAAAAGCGGCAGATGGGATGACGCAGTAGTTGATGTCTGGTTTAAAACCAAATTAAAAAATGATCAGGAGCTTGGACTTGGATTGACACACGAAGAACCGCTTACGAATTTAATGAAACAACATATCAATTCCTATAGGGATTTACCTAAATATGTCTATCAAATCCAAAATAAATTCAGAAATGAAACACGTTCAAAAAGCGGAATGTTAAGAGGGCGCGAGTTTCTGATGAAAGATTTGTATTCCTTCAACAAAAGCCAGGAAGATCTCGATATTTTTTATGAGGAGGCAAAAAAGGCTTATATGAAAGTCTTTTCCAGAGCCGGAATAGGTGATTACACTTTTGCAACATTCGCAAGCGGTGGAATTTTCAGCAAATACAGCCATGAGTTTCAAGCAATATCTGAGGCAGGAGAAGATATTATTTATTTAAGTCGTGAAAAAAAGCTAGCTGTTAACAAGGATGTATGTAATGATGAAGTTTTAAATGAACTCGGGTTAAAAAAGGAAGAATTGGAAGAGGTAAAAGCCATTGAAGTCGGGAATATATTTAAACTTGGGACTAAATATTCCGAACCATTGGGTCTTAAATATATCGATGAAAAAGGAGAAGAAAAGACAGTCGTAATGGGAAGTTATGGAATTGGATGCGGACGCCTTATGGGAACAATCGTCGAAATATTTGCTGATGAAAAGGGTATGAGATGGCCCGCGAGTGTTGCTCCGTATATCGTTCATATAGCCGGTCTTAATTTGGAAAACAATTCAGTAAAACAATTGGCAGACAGGGTATACGAAACTCTAGATAAAAATGGCATCGAAGTTATTTACGATGATCGGGAGGGCATTACGGCAGGCGAAAAATTCGCTGACGCTGACTTAATCGGTATTCCATATAGGTTAGTAGTTTCTGCAAAAAGTTCAGAAGATTCTTTTGAAGTTAAAAATAGGCTAACGGGTGAAACTTCCATGCTAAGTCTGGAAAATCTTATAAAACAAATTAGCTAGCCTAGGCAGCATATTTCCTCATTAAAGTTTCTATATATTCATCGTCTAGCTTTAGCCGGCGAAGCGTTTTTATATTTGGAATAAACCTGTATTTTCCAATATCGAGGGTGAAATCTTCCTTTATTTCCAATCCTTCGGATTCGAGCATAGACTTTTGGTCATATGGAGTATAAGTCGATCCTTTAATTGTTATTCGGCCGTTGTTGTTTACAACTCTCCACCATGGGATTTCGATCTCTCCATCAAATTTATTGAGAATAGTTCCAACTTGACGGGCAGCTCGCGGGACTCCAGCCATTACAGCGACCTGTCCGTAACTAGCAACTGCTCCATATGGAATTGATTTCACAATTTCGATTACTTTTTCTTTAAATTCGGACATTTGATAAATGACAATTTCAATTTTAACGAAATCATTAAAAATAGGTGGAGTAAAATTCAGTGGATGAAAGGATTTTTGTTCTTTCATCCACTCTTGTGATGAGTCGCTGTAGCATCTACCCCCGTTGATAAAGCTCTAATTGAGACCTAAACATTATCACACCTACAAACTGATCCGATTCGCAGAAGTGAACCATCGGGTGCACATCACCAGGAAACACCAACCAGAAACCCAAAACGTGGCTGCTATCTCTAGCTGGCTGGATCATTACACTGCCCAGGGTCACTAGTAAAGCTCGCGTAATGACCTGCTCATAAGCATAGGTACGTACTATGCTAGGGTGTTGATGCATCGGAAACACTTCGGGTAAAATTGCATCTATGCAACTATGCTCAAAAGAAAGCCTCATACACCAACGTAATACCCGACTTGAAATCACTAGTCCGATGTCCCATGCTAGAGTTGTGTTAGTGCCCTGATATTTTTTCAATTTATCAGGGTCTAAAGTACAATTCAACGTATAGACTAAATCCAGAAAAGCCCACAATTCATCTGACAACTTTATCTTGTCAGGCGCTATTCGGTGATCTTCAGACGCTGTAGGAATCACACGAGTTACCATCAGTTGATCTCCTTTATCCTTAATGTGCAAATTGCGCTACGCAAAAACAGTGGAATTGTACTCTACTTCACACCCATAGACAATGTCTATGAGACACTTAACTAAATATAGTAAACTAATCTGTTATAATTCCTTATATGGATTGCATATTTTGTGATATTGCCAATAAAAAAACCCGTGCCAAAATTGTATATGAGACCGATGAGTATATTGCCTTCGAAAATATAAATCTAGAAAATAGAGATAAAATTGGAGAGTCTG
>CAYHDM010000020.1:0-11823 GCA_964355455.1 uncultured Candidatus Saccharibacteria bacterium | reverse complement strand
TAAAATTGTTGGAACTTTAAGTGGAAAATCAATTACCTTCACAGGATCAATGAAAAATAAACGTCCAGTCTTAGAAAAAATGGCACAAGATGCTGGCGCTGATATCAAGAGTTCTGTTGGAAAGGGATTGACATACTTAGTCATTGCAGACACAGCCAGTACAAGTTCAAAGGCTGTAGCCGCTCGCAAACATGGTACTACTTTGATTTCTGAAAATGAGTTTTTGGAGATGACTAAGTAATACCCTTTAGTCTACTTAAGGTTTTACTACCATCTGCGCTAGTTCGATATTGCTGATTCTCATGAGTAATTTTGTCGGGTATAGTTAGTGTAATCCACCCTTTCTCTATCAATGGCTTAATATATCTCGTATAATTTTCCTGCCTGTTTGCAACACCCAATTCACCTAAAATTTCTCTGCGTTTCTTGGGCCTTAAGCAGTAATCCAATACAAAAACCTCAACTATACTGTAATCTTGTATCCTTTTCGCTGCTAATCTAGCTTGTACACCACCTTGTACACTAGCTTGTACCTTAGTGGGGTAGCTAGATATAGTTGACTCAGGATGTATTGGTAATATCGCTCTAAAATAGGACAAATTATCGTCTGTTTCGAAAATGGCTTCGGGGGAGCCATTTTTAGCCATTGCTAGCCTAATTGTTGGGATCCCCGTACCCCGACCCTCAGTAAGGTGCAATTCCTTAAGAAAATCTCCGATCCTACGATTTCTATATTTTCGAGGTGTAAGATCTCCTGATTTAAGCTTCTCTTTATTTAATGGAGGCAAAGGTCCGGGGTAACTTAACATCTCAATCTTATTAGGATATATTCTAACTTCGATAGGACTATCGTCTTGGTAGCTTCTGTGATAAACAGTATTGACCAATGCCTCTTCGATTGCAGTATAAGGATAATTGAAAAATCTCCTTGATTCTGCAACTCCAGGGATTTTAATTATTTTTTCTAAAATAATACGATTTTTTATGTAAATTAGGGCATTTTGTAATTGATGGTGAATTGGCCCTTTAAATATTTTTTCAGTAAAAACATCCCCAGCTTCGTTTTCAAATTCAACTATGTCAATTTGTGCACAGGAGAAATATCTTGTTGGATCATCGCTGAACATCAGCAACCCAATGTTCTTAGGTTTAACATACTCATCTGGTCCATCTATAATGTTCATTCTTCTACATAGACTAATAAAAGGCATACTTTCAGATTCTGCATATAATGAGCTATCTACGTTCTTAAGGTACTCTTGAATAATTGGTAATTTTAAGTCCGATGTATCCGATCTTTGTTGCGTTTGGTCGTCATATGGTATATTAGCCGACATGTTCAACAAGTCACGCTCTTCTTGATCATCAGCCTTTGTGGTAGAAGAAAACCTCCTAACATAATAGCTATGTCCACCAGGGTGATCTTTATAACCATCAGGCGCTTTATAAGGACGGACTGGACCTCCATATGCCCACAAAACCAATATCATCTTCCCCTGATATTTTATAGGCTCTGCAATAGGGAAGTAATTCGGGTGTAGCCTATGACACCAATCCATTAATTCGTGCTGGATATTCTCAATTTCCAGTGAGGTTAATCCTTTCGGAGGTAAAATAGGTCTGCCATTTTCTTGCCTTATTCCTAAAATGATATATCCCCCACCCCAATTGTTGATATCATTCGCATAAGCACAAATTGAATGGGTAACTTCCAAAGGATTCCAACCTTCTTTAAATTCTATTCTCTCCCATTCAACTGTTTCCCCAGTCAATAAATCTTCTATATTTATAGGTAATCCCATGTGCTTATTATACTGTAAAACTAATTTTTGAACTCATAATACGCACTCTTCGTCTTCCCCGTCTTTTTAATCACATCCGCATCAATCAAATCTTTTAACTCACGCAAAACAGTATCATCAGACAAATCAGGAAAAAGCTCATCGAAATCGCTGTTTTTAAACATTCCGTAATTGTTCAGCCATTCAATTATTTTCTCCTGCCTTTCAGAAATAAACATTTGGCCGGTTTTCTCCTTAACCTTTGCATCTTTTGAAATTTTCAAGACCCGATCTTTAACGCGATTAAATTCAATCGCCATTCCAAGAGAAAAATATTCAATCCAATTAGTCGGACTTTGGAATCCCTTTCCCAAAAAATCGTAATAATCGCCGGCATTCGAATCATAATATTCATCCAAACAGAAAAAGTGATTCACGTCAAAGCCATCTACAGATAGTGACAAAGTTGCTAAAGCACGGGCTAAACGTCCGTTTCCTTCCTCAAACGGATGAATCCGCACTAATTCTAAGTGCAAAAGCGCGGCCTTAATCACAGGGTGGATATTATTTTCAGATGCCAAATTGTAACGCGAACCTAGCGGTTCGCTACCAATTTTCGTTTCACTCGAATTGTACCAGGACAACAGATCCTCCACTTTACTATGAATATTTTCAGCAGCTTCATATGGATACAACTTCTCCCCTGTCTTAAAATTCACAGTTATGGCCTTTTCAAAACGATAAGTTCCAGCCCTGTTATCCAAAATATTTTTTAAAATTGTTTTATGGATTGTGAAAATAATTTCTTCAGTTAACGCGAAATTTCCATCTGAGGAGGAGCTAACGGTTTTCTCAATAAACACGACGACATCCCGGTAATTTATAACCTCCTGAATGTCGCGTTTGCGCGCGATAACTTCGCCGCCGGCTTCATCGACATAAGTATTTACAGTTGAAGTATCATAAGTTTTCGCTCCAATAATTTGGCGGACTTCACTTAATTGCAGATAATTTCCTTCAATTGCAGTCGAAAAATGTACGCGACGGACAGTCGCTTCGGTTTTAAACTGACGCTCATATAAAGGCAGTAGCGGAGCCGTATTTATGATAGCTTTCGCCGCTTCAATTTGTGAAATATATTTGAGAATTTGTGGAGTAATTTGAAAGTCCGGGCTGTACACGAAACGAGTCTAACATAATTCCCGCAGATTTAACTCATATTTAACGCGGTTCTCTATTTCTTCTTAAAAAACCTTGGCTTTCTATAAATCTTTTTCTTATCAGCTTCGAATTTAACCTCAATATCTTCAGATCTAATCTCTTTTTCGATGTTCAAAGGTTTTTCAGTTATCTTTACGGATTTAACTCTGGGTTTCTCCATTTCGACCTGAACTAGAGCATTTGATTTGGCCTCAGTTTCGGTCACGGAACCCGCGTCTAGCGAGGGCTGGCCTCCACCTAAAATTGATTGTGTAGCTTTTCGAATCGCATCACCCGTTTTAATAATTCCACCAAAAGCTGTTGCAGTTGTGGCCAAAGCCTGTAGTGGAGCATTCATAGCCTTTGCTTTTTCGATTCCATCTTTTACTGTCTGATCGACTTCATCAATAACGACACCTGCCCTATGAACAGTTTTTTTAACTTCACGCAAGACGCTTACGATATAAAAGCCGATAAACAGAAGATTCAAAGTTATTAGCGCGATAACTACCGCGAGAACATTTTCTAATGTGAATTCAATTGCCATGGGTACATTTTAACACGAGTTAGTGAATTTGAAGATTACGTTATTTTGAGTATAAGAATTTATAAAAATGAAGCAATAAGTTGAGAACTTATCTGAGAGACTAGATTTGCATCTAGCGGCTTCGAAGATCTCTCACTTCACCGAGCTAAACCCCTACGTTAGACCATACCTGCCCATCGAAGTACTAGAACTGCTAAGAGCAGGACGAAAAAAACACCGATTGACACACTTCCAACGACTACAGCCCTATCGGCGGTTTCGCTACCACCAAATAACAATAGTAATCCCGATAGAACTGCCATGCCTCCTGATATCCATAGGAATACGTAAACAATGGTCAACATTAGGAAGCTCCTTGGAAAGTACCATTTGCACCATGCAAAATTGGTTGGATTATAGGATAAACTGGGGCAAACCACAATGTTATGGGCTTTTATCTTGCCATAACTTTCCAAAACACATCCTGAGGAACATCCACTTTGCCAAAACGTTTCATTCTTGATTTTCCCTTCTTTTGCTTATCCAGCAATTTATTTTTGCGCGTCACATCTCCTCCATATAAATATCCTGTAACGTCTTTTCGAACGGGAGAAATATCTTCACGTGCCACAACTTTTTCGTTTATAGCCGCCTGCAGAGATACGCTGAATTGCTGGCGCGGAATCAGATCCTTTAATTTTTCGACAACACGCTTTCCCTCATCATGGGCTTCATCTTTCTGCACAAGCTGAGCAAGCGGATGAATCACGTCTCCGGCGATCAAAATATCCAGCTTGATTACATCGGAAACCCTATAATCAATGATTTTGTAGTCAATCGACGCATATCCCGATGAAATAGATTTCAGTTTATCGTAAAAATCTATTATCAATTCTTTTAGTGGAATTTCATAAGAAATTTTGTATCTAGAACTGTCCATCTGAGTTGTACCTAAATATACAGACCTTCGCTTTTTACATAAATCCATAACAGCACTTAAATATTCGGAGTTCACATAAACGTCCAAAGCAGCCCACGGTTCTTTAACCTCCTTTATAGTAGTGACTTCGGGGAATTCCGTGGCGGATTTAATTTCAATCACTTCGCCATCAGTTTTCTCAACAATATATTTAACCGATGGAGAGGTCGTTATCAAATCAATATTAAATTCGCGCTCGATTCTTTCACGGACAATATCCGAGTGTAACAATCCCAAAAATCCGCATCGAAAACCTTTTCCGATTGCTCCGATACTTTCCGGCTCAAAAGAAAATGCGGCATCGTTTAGGCGCAGGCGATCCATGGCTTCACGCAAAGGTAAATAATCCGAAGAATCAGACGGATAAAAACTCATAAACACCATTGGAACCGGAACATCATACCCGGGAATTGCCACAGGATTCTGATTCGCGAGGGTCACTGTGTCTCCAACCCGCGCTTGAGAAATATCTTTAAGCCCAGTTGCAATATACCCGACTTCACCAGTAGTTAGCTCTTTTGTACGTACTTCGGCAGGAGATAAATATCCGATATCTATGACGTTCGATAAAGCACCGGTTGCGCAGAATTTAATTGCCTGGTTTCGTTTGAAACTTCCTTCAAAGACACGGACAAAGGCGACAACTCCTCGATAATCGTCATAAACTGAATCGAAGACTAGAGCTCTGGAGGTTTCCTCATTATCTTTAGCATTTGTCGGAGCCTTCGGAGCAGGGACCTTCTCTATAATTTTCTTTAAAAGCGTGTCGACTCCCTCGCCTGATTTTCCGGATGTATAGCAAATATCTTCTTCTTCGAACCCAAGCTCGATTAACTGCAAAGCCGCGGCTTCAATCTGAGCAGACGGCAAATCAATCTTATTCACAACGGGGATTATTTTTAGATTATGCTGCTTGGCTTTTTCGAGATTAACAATTGTCTGCGCCTGAACGCCCTGACTGGCATCGACTAATAATAAGGCTCCCTCGCACGCGGCCAAAGATCTGGAAACTTCGTATCCGAAATCAACATGGCCGGGGGTGTCGATTAAATTTAATTCATAATCCTCATTATTGGAGGAATAAGCGATTCGGATCGCTTTTAACTTGATGGTTATTCCACGTTCACGCTCAAGATCCATCGAATCGAGCATCTGCTCACTCATTTTTCCTTTGCGGACAGTTCCGCTTATTTCAATAAAGCGGTCCGCCAATGTGGATTTCCCATGATCGATATGGGCTATTATGCAAAAATTGCGAATATTTTCAGGTTTCATATTTTGTTCTCCGATATTTTACCTGATATTAAGGAAAAATGGGCTGGAGTTGTGAATTATCGAGAGGTTTCAACTTCGCGCACTAGGCGTGGCCAGTCGTTACGACCGGCTCATTCAATTAATAACATCTTCTAGAATTAACTGATAGATTTGCACTTTTTTCGACGTTTGTACTATTCGGTTCCGAAACCTTCTTTAACAAAGTGATAATTGTCCATGTCAGAGTTTGTTTGAGGCAAAATTCCAGAGATAATTACATCGTTTCCGAAGAAATTCGAAATAGTATCACCTTCTTTGGTAAATAAACCTTCTTTTTTCATAACCAGCGCTTCATTATAACCAATATATATCGGGAAGTATTTCTTTCCTGCAATGTAAACAGAGTTAAACCCGTCGGTTGGAACCTGTTCACCCAACTCCTTGGGCATATCGCTTCCAACTATATAGAATTGCTTTGTAGCACCTTCGGGGGTGTTTACTTCCATGATATTGCCAACTGGCTGTTGAGTGGTCGCCGTTTTAGCCTGCATTTTCTCCGTAGTCCCCATCGTTGAGCTAAATCTGGCAAATTCAATAAAGAGTAGCGTGAATACAATCATCATAATAGCAGGAGCAAATGTGGACAAATAGTTCTTCTTACCTGGACGATATTGACGAAGAAGCAATGAATTGCCAACTACAGAGACTGAACTAAGTGCCATCGCCAACCCTGCTAGCTCCGGTTTCAATACTAAACCAGCAAAAGCAAATACGCGTGCAGCAACAGGAATACCAATAACGTTATAAAACAAGGCAAAAAACATATTTTGTCGAATTTTTTGTACTGTATTTTTTGATAGGTCAAGGGCATGAACAACATCCCTAAGGTCGTTTCTAATAATCACAATACCGCCAGTTTCCATAGCCACGTCAGTTCCTGATCCCATGGCGATTCCAAGATTAGCTTGAGCAATAGCCGGAGCATCATTTATACCATCGCCGACCATGGCAACTTTTTTACCACCATTTTGGAGTTTCTTTACTTCATTTGCCTTATCTTGAGGCAATACTTCAGCTAGAACATTAGTAATTCCGACCTGCAAGGCAATTGCTCTCGCCGTCCTGGTGTTGTCTCCAGTAATCATCCAAACCTCGATGCCCATTTTTTTAAGCATTTCGACTGCTTCCCGTGAAGTTTCTTTTACTGTATCAGCTACACCAATTATTCCAAGAACGCCTTCTTTCGAAGCCAGTATCATCGCTGTTTTGCCTTGCTCTTCAAGGCGCATCAGCTTTCGCTCATATTTCCCAATCTCTAGACCTAAAGTATCTGCAATAAGTTTTCGGTTTCCGAAGTAATACTCTTGGCCTTCAATTACTCCTTTGACTCCATGACCTGGAATTGCTGCAAATCTTTCTACTTCCTTAAGTGCGGCTCCTTCTTCCTGTGCGTATGAATAAATCGCTTCGGCTAAAGGATGCTCGGATTGTTTTTCTAAACTGGCAGATATTACTAAAACTTCGTCCTCATCCAGTTCACTTAAATCTTCGATATCGGTTACCTCCGGTTTTCCTTTAGTGATAGTTCCCGTTTTATCAAACACAATGGTATTAATTTTACTTGCACTTTCTAGAGGCTCTCCGCCTTTAACAAGAATACCGTGTTCGGCTCCAACTCCGGTGCCAACCATGATAGCCGTTGGGGTAGCTAATCCAAGTGCACAAGGGCAGGCAATAACAATAACGGCGGTAAATGCCATTAATGCAAAAGATAAGGGTGCTCCTAGGACAAAAAACCACACAGCAAATGTAAGGGTTGCAATGGCAATAACACCAGGTACAAAATAGGCCGAAATTCTATCAGCAACAGCTTGAATAGGTGCCTTCGACCCTTGAGCATCTTCAACTAATCGAATAATCTGAGCGAGGGTGGTCTCAGAGCCAATTCTTGTAGCCATAAATTCGAAGCTGCCTACCTTATTTATAGTCCCACCAATCACCATGTCATCCAAATGTTTTTCAACCGGTAAACTTTCTCCGGTAATCATAGATTCATCAACCGATGAAGATCCTTTCACAATTACCCCATCAACCGGAACTTTTTCACCAGGACGAACGACAATAATATCGTTTCTAACAACTTGATCAACTGGAATATCCAGCGTCTGTTCATTTCTAATTACCCGCGCAGTCTTCGCCTGAAGCCCCATGAGTTTCTTGATTGCCTCTGAAGTTCTACCTTTAGCTTTTGCTTCTAGGAATTTCCCCAAAACAACAAAGGTAATTAAGAATGCTGCGGTCTCAAAATATAAATCAGGAATCTTTGCTCCATTTAATCCAATTAAGGAGTTATTTATTACATAGTATTGAGTAAAATTCACAACACTATAAAAATATGCAACTGAAGTCCCAATAGCTATTAAACTGTCCATGTTAAATGTACGCATCTTAAGAGCCGATATCATCCCTTTATAGAAACTAGCACCAATAAAAAACTGGACAGGCGTAGCTAAAATAAAGGAAACAATTCCAATGTATGGGAAAAGTGTTCTGATCCCTGGCATAAAATTAAAAAAGTCCAAAAACATGAAGTAAATCATTGGAGATGACAAAATGAGGCTGAAGATAAATTTATTCCACTGCTGTTTTATTTCCAACTGCTGTCTTTTCGACTGCGTTTGTGAATCTTCCGAACTTGCGGGGGTTCCTTTATATCCGGCTTTTTCGACTGCATTTATTAGGTCTTCCACTTTCGTAATACCAGAATCGTAAATTATAGCCGCTTTTTCTGAAGCAAAATTAACTTTTGCTTCAGATACTCCGGACACTTTCTTAAGTTGACGTTCAATAATTGCGGCACAGGAAGAACAATGCATGCCGGAAATTATTAAACTCGTTCGTTCTAATTTATTTACTCGGGTATTTTGACTAAAGACGACTTCTGTATTGTTTGGTATTTGAGAATTATCGTTGTTCCCCGAACCAAATCGTAATTTACCTTTAATAGTGAATTGGCCATTCTCATCTTTTCCGATTTTCCCGTCAATCTCAATTTCTTTAGGGAAAATATAGGACAGTAGTGGTACGCTCTCTTTTTCCAGCTCAATATGGTTGGATGGCATTATTGAACTTTGATACCCAGCAGTCTTTATTGCATCAATGACTGCTGAATCCGAAGTTTGACGGTTAGTGATAATTACTGAACCATGGCCCGTTTTGTGATCAATATTAATATCTTTTATCCCTGGAAGCGAGGAAAGCTCATCTTTAATAAGCATCTCGCATGATTGGCAATGCATACCGGTGATTTGTATGTCAATTTTTTTGTTCATATTTTATTCTCCAATAACTTGATAGGGCGTATCTTTTAACACCTCTTTAATTTCTGATAGAGATATTTCTCTGTCGGCATCGATGGTCGCAATTCCTGAATCGACAACTACTTCAACTTTTTTAACCCCATTTAAACTATTTATTCTTTTTTCGGTAATTTTCTTGCATGCTAAGCAAGTTAGTCCCGATAATTTGATTATTTTCGTTTGCATATTTCCCTCCATAATTAATTAATAACTTGTATTTGACCTCTCGGAACTCCCATCGCACAGGTAATGTAATACACACCCGTTTTTGACGGCGTGAATTCAAAGGTGGTTGTTTCACCTTTTGTGAACACTTCAATTTTCCTTGTAAGATCTGGGATAGTGACACTTCCCATACAACCTTGTCCATTATCTTTAGCTGCAATTTCAAAACGCACTGGTTGATTCGCTTTAACTATGAATTGGTTGGGTACGATATCTTCAAGAGAGGTATAAGTAGCTTTCAATACCTGAACATCCCCTTGTGTAACCGTTTTCCCAGCGGGTTGATTAGAATTTTGCGTTGTTGGTTTTTTTCCGGCTCCGCATCCGCCACATCCACCGCCGTTCGCACTACAAGATGAAGCCCCCGCATTTAAATCTTGTGTCGTGTTTGTCGTCTGTGATGGTTTTGTTGTAGAAACGCTTCCATTTTCGTCAATGACATTGAACGAACCGGCATACATACCCATGGTGCAAGAGAAACGTATGGTTCCGGTTTCTTTGGGTGTAAAGTTAATGATGTTTTCTCCAAGTCGCAAGTTTTGCCGAATTCCAAGCTGTTGTGAGACTATGCTGCTCGCACAAGAATAATTATCCTTTGAGGTGATGACCCAACGAACCGGAGTACCTTTTTTAATAGTAAACCTGTTGGGTGAATATCCGGATGAGCTTTGGATCATTCTTACTTCTTGAATTCCATCAACTAGTTTGACATTAGAATCCCGGACAGCACTGCCAGCAGAAGCGCTAGGCGTAAAAACCCCGAGTACTTTTGGGTTAATTCCTAACAAATTAAGGCCATTTGAGACATTGAATAATGCAAGTAAGATCACGACTACACCTGCGGTCTTGAAAAACATTCTTGCAAATCCTCCTTTAATGACTGAGGTCAACCCGCCAACACCAAGTAAACCAGGTGCGGTCCCAAGGGCAAAGATTCCCATTGTTAAGGCTCCCGACATGACACTGCCGGTACTCATTGCATACAGTTGCATTGCCTGCGTAAAACCACAGGGGAGAAAAAATGTCATCGCCCCCATAATTGCTGAGTTTTTGTTGCTATATTCTCCCAGAGACCTTTCTTGAATCCCAAGTATTCGGGAAAGACCTTTCGGTAGGGTAAAGGACACTCTTTTCAAGATAGGAAATATTTCAATAAGCTGTCCGCCCAGCAGTAGCATCACAAGACCAACGGCGACTGTTAAGGTTCCCAATACCGAAGTCGAAAGCTGAAAGAGGGATCCTGCAAAGCCGATGAGTCCACCAAGAACAAAATATGAGGCGATACGCCCTAAGTTAAAGAACAAGTGTGGTTTGAATTTCTCCATACCGGTAGCATGAGGATTTTGAGCAGAGAAGCGAGCGGAAGCACCAAGCACCAGGCCACCAACCAATGCCATACAAGTGGATACTCCAGCGGTAAGACCAATTAAAAAGACAATCGGTAAACTGGAATAACTTCCGGAAATTGAATTGCTCAAATTAAAAATGCCGAAAGATTTTGCGACTAAGAATAAGACTGTTGCTATAAAAAAAGCAATTCCCAAGTCAATATAATCTTTATGATTACGGGAAAAGAAATGAATTTTCCCATCCATGCCGATACCGTAACCGGCATTCTTTATGGCCATCCTAACTGCCTGTGCATCTAGCTCACAATCACAGCCAATGCTTGCAATTCCGGTTTGATGATTAACAGAAACCCTTTTCACCCCGGGGACTTTCTTTAGTTCATCCTCAATTAAGATTTCGCACGACCTGCAGTGCATACCTTTGATATGGATTTCCCGAGTTTTCATAAACCATAGCATACAAAACCATCTATTAAGATTTTATTAAGATTAAAGGGTCAATATGGAGATAAAAACAGAATATCAAATAGCAATAAGATCTTTTTCTACCCTGTTAAGTAGCACTGCATTTGTTGCCACAATGATTGAAGAAATACTCATAAGAAGAGCCGAGATTTCAGGACGAAGGGAAATTCCAAACGAAGGGTATAGCACACCTGCCGCAACAGGAATAGCCAGTATGTTATAAATTGAAGCCCAAAAGAGGTTTTGTTTCATCTTGCGAACAGTCGCTTTGGAAAGTTTTATTGCCCTTAAAACATCTGCCGGATCTGATTTCATCAAGACAACTTTTGCCGTCTCAATTGCCACATCGGTTCCGGCTCCAATCGCAATACCAATATCTGCTTGAGCCAGGGCCGGGGCGTCATTGACTCCGTCACCGACCATAGCAATAAATTTACCCTCCTTTTGGAGTTTCTTAACGTATGAGGCTTTGTCTTCTGGGAGGACTTCAGAGAATATCCTGTCAATGTTTAGCTGCTTGCCAATGGCTTCTGCAGTTTTCTTATTATCTCCAGTGATCATGGCTACTTCCAGCCCCAAGTCCTTCATCCGAGTAATTGCTTGCTTGGCGTTCTCTTTTACCGGATCAGAGGCGGCGGCAACACCGGCAATTTTATTGTCAACTGCGAGCACCATGATGGTCTTG
>CAYHDM010000019.1:0-12078 GCA_964355455.1 uncultured Candidatus Saccharibacteria bacterium | reverse complement strand
ACATTACTGTATAGCGAAGGCTGGAGAATTGATTTAAGAGATCAAAGCGGACACCCACAGCCTACTGTAAATAAACCAGGCATGCTAGCGGTGCGATCTATGCCCGATGGGGCTAAGGTTTATCTAAATGACGAGCTGATAACTGCAACCGATGACACAATTTCTTCATTACAACCGGAACAATACAATTTAAGAATTGAAAAAGAAGGTTTTGAGAGCTGGACGAAAGAAGTTTCAGTATATCCAGAACTTGTTACTGATATAACTGCTGTTCTGGTTTTGCAGAGCCCAAGACTAGAGCCCTTAACTAATGTGGATGTGAAGGCTTTTGCATTGTCAACGAATCAAAATAATATCGTCTTCCTAACAAAAAATCATGAAGAACCGGGCATATGGACTCTACCCTTAACAGGCTCTCCGTTGAATATATTCAGGAATAACACACGTCTTCTGGTTCCGGATACTGCGATTGCAACTCCATCCGTCGGTGAAAATATCTGGTGGTCAAAGGGAGATAACGAGTTGTTAGTCCAAATGAATGAAACCGGTTATCTTTTATATAAATTGGATGCCGCCGGAAACGCAAGTTCTCGACCGGAATCAATTACAGATGTTCAGGAAGTCTTTGATCGATGGGATACTGAATGGAAGGAAGATTTCGTTAAGAATAAAATTGAGGCGATAGATAACCAGCAGGATATTCCGGAATGGATCAAAGAAAAAGCTTTAGCAGGTCAAACCACCTGGTCTCCGGATGAAGAAAAATTCTTCTTTATAACACAAGGTACCGAAAATCCAAACGAAATTATGCTGAACGTCTATAATTCCGAAACTCCACTGCCAGTGGGAGAAAAACGAATTTACGAATCGTTAACCTTGCCTGACCCTGCATCCACTAAGGTCTACTGGTACTCAGATTCATATCATTTTATATTGGTGGAGAAAACTCCAAATACTACAGACAACTACACAATTAGTTTGATAAGAGTAGATGGAACCAACAGAACCCCAATTTACACAGGAGCCTTAGCTTCTGACCAGGCTTTTCCAACCCCGGGGGGAGATAAAATCGTTGTTTTGACGTGGTTGAAGGAAAAATCACAAACAAACTTATATGCGATTTCAATTAGATAAGCCTCGCTTTCACGATTCTTCGATTTAAAGTTGATCCAGGCGGATCACAAGTAACAAGGGTTATGGTTGCTTCATCATATTCTTCATAAAAAGGTTCCGTGTTCCACCCAGAGATAACCTCCGCTTCATAAACAGAATATGTATAAGCTCTATTCTTATAGAAAATTGTAACCAAATCGCCTTCTTCTAATTTGTTTAAAAGGTTAAAAACAGTCGCGTATGGACCCAACTGCCAGAAATTTAAGGAAGAATGTGCAAATAAAAACATATTTCCTTTTTGCCCCGGCAACGCTGTACCTTGTGCATGTGCAACACCTCTCTTAAGTGCACTCAAATATTCGGATTCATTTATTGTAGTAACGTCTTCGACGACAGGAGCATTAACATCTATCTTTGTTATGATAACGGAAAAATTGGGATCGACGGGTTCTAGCAATGTTATATTCTCAAAATCCGGGCCGGCACCAGCTATTCGACCGTTAGAACCCGAATTTTGTTCATTTTTTACAGGAACGACATTTTGCTTATTTGAAAACGAATATTTGACTTCCGAGTAAATAATTGGCACGTAGGTAAAAGTGGCAATTCCAACACCTAAGGCTATAAGTAGATTACCGAGGGTTTTAAATACGAATTTACCAACCATATATCAATGTAAATATTATAACACTAACGAATTTGATATTAGGGGAATTCTGGGTATATGGTCAATACAGAATCAATGCGTATCAAACTATGGGTATAAGTGATAACAATAACGACCGCAAATTTAAAAAAATAAGCTTAACTATGACAGCTGAAATGATCCTATACGGTAATACTTCTAATTAGCTAGACAAGCCTAATAAGGGATACTATAAGGCTAAAAACGTGCCCACCTGCAACAAATTTACTTAAATAATTAATTTCTTACTATTCCTGGCTACAATAAAGAAGGTCGTAATATGACCAGACTATACGGGTTGAAATAATTTTAAGAGCTGATTCTTAAATAATCACCTAAATAGTTTGATACGAGAGCTATAATAGTAGCGTCGCAAATTTACTCATTGATGCGTTTGGACGACGACTATAGGTGACATCGGGGCGTCGCAGCTCATTTAAACAACCATTAACACCTCATACTGCTGTGCTAAACTGCATATAAGATTAAGAGGTTATAGGGATTTAGAAAATGGGCCTATTGTATTTTGATATAAGTCTATGGGTGATCTACTTCATACGAAGGAAGTATGACAAAACCGCTTAAAATTAGTGTGGTATCATTTTAGAGTAATTCAGCTTGCTCTCGTAGCTCAGGGGATAGAGCACAGGTTTCCTAAACCTGGTGTCGAAGGTTCAAGTCCTTCCGGGAGCACCATATGGAAACTAGTCCGAGTTATCGGTTAAGTTCCGGGAAATAAATATGCAGAAATTCCGTCTTATCATAGTCTACAAGCTCATGCTCATCGAAGAAGCGAACAATCTCTTCTTTAGCATTTTCTAAAGAATCTGAAGCATGAATTATATTCGCTGAGGTAGTCATTCCAAAGTCTCCCCTGATACTTCCTGCTTCAGCTTTTCCTGCATTTGTAACCCCTGCGATAAGTCTTACCGCACTAATTACCTCCACACCTTGCCACACCATCGCGATAACCGGAGAACTTTGCATAAAATTAGACAAAGACTTGAAAAATGGCCTATCTTTTAAGTGGGAGTAATGAGCTTCAACAATAGCATCGCTCACGTTCATCATTTTAAGACCTACCAGCTGCAGACCCTTATCTTCAAAGCGTGATATCACCTTTCCGATCAGACCTCTTTGAACTCCGTCGGGTTTTACTAAAACTAAAGTTCTTTCAAAAGGAAGTTCCTTTTTTATCCTTTGGACCGTAGCGTCTTTGTACATATTTATTTTGCGGAAGGCATTAAATATACTTGCTCAACATGATAATCTCCGTCCGCATATAATGTCAATAATGCATAATTAGGCTGTTGAATGTTACGGTCAATGCTTAAAGCCCCTACGACATAATGATTCAATTCAGGCTTTTCAGTGTCAGCAGTTTCGGAGAATAAATGCTGGTCTCCAGCAAATACCGCTTTTACATTCGATTTCCTTACTGCTGACAAAAGCCTCTCTCTTTGGCCTTCAACCGCCTCTGAATATTGTCCCATACCCTTACGTACGAGCCCTAAAAGTGAGTCACTAAAGTAAATTGGGTTATGAAGTATAACGTACTCTGCATTGGATATATTTGACTCTATAAACTTCCATTGGTTTTCGTCAATCCCTTCATACTCATTAGAATTATCTATTAGCAAAAAATCTATTGAACCGATTGTCACCATTTTGTAGTTTTGTCCAAAAACACTTACAAAATTTGTTGTACCTGATGATTTCCACAGATCTCTATCACCTGGAACAAAATTAAAATTAATGGAAGAATTGTCAGTGATCTTCCGCGCTTCCTTCAAATCACTCATAACACCGAGTTGGGTTATATCCCCTAAGTGAAAGGCATATGGAACGACCTTATTATCTAGGCTTTGGACAACCCTTGATAATGATTCCCAATCATTTTCAGAATCTGAAACTAATGCGACGACCGACTCTATAGGCTTGGATTTAGATTCAAGATGTGAGTAAATTGCTGGATTTTCGTTATTTTCTGAAACCGAAGAGGATTCTTTGTATACTTTCTGAAACAAAATTATTCCGAACAAGACAACGGCTATAATCCCTAAACACGATAAACTTACCAGGGACATCGTACAATTAAACCAATTCAAGCGCTTCATAAAATAATTCTAACACATACACTTATGGCCACAGGTAAAGAAAATGAACACTATTTGGTGCCGCTACATAAACCGGGATTCTTGGTAGAGCTATAGCCAAGTGACAAAGTACCATAACCAGAACAGGTCATGCTATGGCAACAGTGTTCGGCTAGATTGAGGTGGGCGCTTCAATTCCCAAAAGCTTCAAGCTTAGGTTTAAACTGTTGGCGACAGACTGTGTCATGGCGAGACGTTCCGTCTCACATTCCGAACCTATTATTTGGTTTGAATTATAAAAGGCATTGTAAGCCTGAGCTAATCCGTACATATAATGACATATATAATGCGGGCTTAATTCTTCGATTGAAAATTCTATTTCCCCCGGTAAACGATTAATTCCCTTTAATAATTTCGTTTCATCTTCATTAACGGTATTTAAACCTGAACTTGAAACTGACAAATTTCCATCGCGATTGCCCTTTCTCAATACAGATAAGGCTCTGGCGTATGTGTATTGGATATAAGGTCCTGTGAACCCTTTATTATCTGTTGCGGCATCTAAATCAAATACCATATCCTGATAGGTATTATTTTTAAGCATTTCGAATTTTATGGCTCCGTTTCGGACATCTTTCAGGCTGGAAAAATCGCCGAATTTCTTAACAAGACTCTCCTCAACTTCTTTAATAAAAGTGTCAACTGACACAACAGTTCCGCTACGCCCACTCATTTTTATCGGCTTATTAGGATCTTCAACTTCTACCCCTAATTTATCCGCTGTTTTATTAGACAAGTAAACGAAACCATAGGCAATGTGATGGTACTTTTCAGATTGTTCTTTATATCCAAGAACTTTTAAAGCCTCAACGATACTTTGCTGAGGATAACTTTGAGTTGTATCGATCACCAGATATACCTCATCTGCCCGGTTATAACCTTCCTTTTTTACCCCGGTTGATGACGTTATGTCGAGAGGTTTTTTGTAAAAAGGCAATTCAAACGGTTCATACTTAAAATCAGGAAGTAATCCGAATTTCCACAATTCATAGGCAAAATCGGTCGCGACATAATTTGGAATTCCGTTTGATCTGATAAAAACCTTATCTTCGGCGTTCGGCATTTTGACAAGCCAGCATCCTGCCCTCTCCCCATCTTTTGCCTGATAAAAGGCCGGACTCTTTTTTAGTATTTCCAAAGCAGCCTCCCATATTTTATTTTTTAAAATTTCGCTTTCACAAACAATCAAATCAAAATATATACCAAATTCCGACATAACTTCCAAAACGTTTCTTAAAATTTCATCGGTTAATTCTTTTGCAAGCCTTGCGTCTTCATTATCCTGTGAAGCGATATTTGATTGAATTTTATCGCGCTTTGAGGTCAAGTCTCCGGCTTCTGACTTCCCTGACTTTTCCGCTTCTTCTTTTTCTAACTCCAATCGCTTTTCTATATCAACATATGCCTCAGCCGCCCATTTATGCAGCTTCGGAAAATCCGCCGGATCAACAAGTTTTTCTTTGTAAGCCAGCACAATTGATGAAATCTGCAAACCCGCATCATTTTGATAATACTGAACTGCAACGTCACGGCCGCTGTACCTAAGCAAATTAACCATTGCTTCTCCAATACAGGAATTTCTAAGATGCCCGACATGAAGTTCTTTGTTCGGATTCATATCCGTATGCTCAAGCGAGGCTCTCGTCTTTTTCTGAGGAGGCCTCGCAAAAAGATCAATATCGGTGTTAATTGTGTTTAGCATTTCGGCAAAATATGAATTGTTCAAGTGGAAATTTATAAAACCGGGTCCGGCAATTTCTATCTTTTTAATATATGGATTTAACTTCGGATTTGATTTTGATTTGAGATTTTCGATGATCGCTTGGGCAAAATCGCGCGGAGATTTATATTCCCCTTCACTTTCTTTTAAAAACACCATTGCGCAATTAGTCGAAAAGTCACCGTGTTCGAGGTTTTCAGGATGCTCAATCGAGATAGAATTGGCTGTAACTGCTTTTCCTTCCGCCAATAATTTTTCTAAACTCAAAGCAATTTCATTTTTTAATATCGATTTAATATTCATTTATTTGTCAATTTTACTATAATCTTTTTCAAGCGCCACACTCCAGTTGTATCCATCGGTTTCAACTTCGACCGTTCCGTCATAGTCAGTGCGCACATATTTAACACCTAAATCAGTATATCCCTTTAAAACTTCTTTATGCGGATGTCCGTATGAATTCCCTTTCCCTACAGAAAATACCGCGAAATCAGGCAAAAGTTTTTCTATAAGCGGAGGATAAAATGCGTTGTTTGAGCCGTGGTGGGGAGATTTTAAAACTTCTATATTTCCGTTTAGAAAGGGTAAAATTTCGGTTTGGACGCCAATCTCGGCATCTCCGGTAAATAAAGATTCAAAGTTGTGATATTCCAGAAAAACTATATTCGACTCAAGATTCTGATTTTTCTTGACTTTCATTTCATCACCTGTCCCCGTATGGGGAAATTTGCCGCTGTTCCTCAAAGAATAAATTTTAATATTTATGTCCGGATCGCTAAAACAGTCATTCGGCAAAAAATTTTCGGTATTCACCCCCGCGCTTGATACGACTTTGATTTTCACTAAACCAATTTGAGTTCTTAAGTAATTCTCGATTTCCGATGCAAAAGGATCTTCCATATCGTAAACCAGACATCCGATCTCGTAATTTGCCAAAACATCCTCCAGACCGGCTATGTGATCGGCGTGCGAGTGGCTTATCACCACAAGGTCAATTTTATTTTTTGTAAATGGAATATTTTTGGAGATTATCTCCCCGAGATTATTTTTCGGCCCTGCATCAATCAGCACCAATTTTTTAGAGGGAAGTTTAATTAACGTGGAATCACCCTGCCCGACATCCATATAATAAATATGCATCAAACCATCATCAAATGTCTTGAACTTCGGATATTCAATGGAGAAAAACGTAAGTGAAAATGCCAAAACGGTTAAAACAAAAGCAGTGATTTTATTCATTATTATCCAGATTCTTTTTTATACTATATGCCGACATGATAATCATTCCCGCAAATATATAATATAAAACAAGATCCTTAACAATAAACTTATATTCTATATTCAAAAATGAAAAGTACGAAATCAAATCGGATATTTTCAAAAATAAATCTACAACAATAACGAGTGCTGATTTTATTAGGATATTATCGAAAATATAAACGGCAAATCCCAAATAAGTTATTAGTGGAACAAGCCAGCTTAATAAAACCGACGAGATAATTCCCAAAAAACTTACTGTTCCGAAGTAAAAGGATAAAATCGGCAGGACAAAAATACTTGCCCCTACGGACGCGCCTATATTTGCCAAAAAACTATTCTGATTTTTAAAAATATATCCTGAAATTATGACACCGAAAGTTGCCCCAAACGAAAGTTGAAAGCTTATATTATTTAAATATGTAAAATCCCAGCTTAACATGATGATAGCTGACAATATTAGAAGATATAATGCCGCAGTTGGACGGCTATAAGCCTTGCTTATCACAACAAACGTACCCATAATTACTGACCGCACAATCGGCGCGTCAAACCCTGTTAATAATATGAATATGAGGAGTAAAAGCATGCTTGAAGTTAGGTAAATCCACCTAGGAAAACGCATTAAGAGAGCCCTTGAGGAGTTCAAAACAAGTGATACGTTGTATCCCGAAACGACAAGCATGTGGATTGCCCCGATTTCTCTTAACTTTTCGGTTAATGATTCTGGTAAATTATCTTCGTAGCCGATTGTCATAGCTAAAATTAAGAAATCATGCGGAGACGGCAGATTCATTTTTGCACGGGTTATTATGGAATTCCTCAAATTTAATACTTTTTTTAAGAAAAAACTTTGGCGATCCCCATCAATATTTATTTCACACTCGCTGTAGCTGTCGTATTCTTTTGTATAAACACATGATTGAAAATCTAAATTTACATAATCACCCTGATTTATTTCTATGTACCGATTCAGATAAATTCTTTTTCCGTCAATATTTATGGCTTTATATCGACCGTCGAGTACTGGCTGTTCAAAGACTATTCCTGAAAAAGATGTGCTGTTTCGGTCGCTGTTATAAAGCTGGCTCACCGAAGCGGTTAAAACACTTATCAATAAGAGTCCTGATATTAATAAGATGAAAGGTCTAGAAATCTCCACATAAAAATTTTAGGTGGAGTTAATTAAAATCTTCTTATCAACTTATGAATTTTTGATGAATTTTCTATTATCAAATGCAAAAAAGCGCCCATGTACTAGATTCCTACCAGAATTTCTATGTACATAAACGCTTTTTTGCATTCAATTTAACGAGGAGATTATAGCCTATAGTAGGCATACCGTCAAGCCGTAAACAAGACTGACAAAGCCAACCGATAGATATAGTAATGTCTTATAACGAGGATTTACTTATCCTTAACGACAAAGTTGACCAATTTACCGGGGACATAGATCACTTTTACAGTCTCCTTCCCTTCTAAATATTTACTGACTGTATTCGCAGCTTTAGCTTTTATATTTTCCTCGGATTCGGAAACAGCAATGTTCTCCATATCGCCTCTTAATTTGCCATTAACTTGGATAACAACCGTTACCGAAGCATCTTTGGCCAATTTTTCGTCGTACGAAACCCAATTTTCTAAATGGATACTCTGCAATTTTCCTCCACCCAGCATATACAATTCATCCGCAATAAATGGAGCAAATGGCGCCAGTAACTTCAAAAATGCCACGGTGTCTTTTGAACTTAAATTATTCCCGGATTTCTCCCATTCATTAACAAAAATCATCAACTGCGAAATCGCGGTATTAAATTTCAGAGCCGGAATATCCTCACTAACCTTTTTAATTGTTTTATGAAGTACGCGCTCTAAACTTTGGGAAGTCTTATCGGCATCTGATTTTGCCTTGTCATTCGCTAAATTCCATACCCGACTCAAAAAACGGCGGACGCCTGAAACTCCATTTGTATCCCACGGCTTATCGGCATCAATCGGACCCATGAACATTTCATAAACTCTTAATGTATCGGCACCATAATTTTCGACAATTTCATCAGGGTTAATTACATTCCCTTTACTCTTACTCATTTTTTTGTGATCGGGACCTAGAATCATTCCCTGATGTCGCATATGCAAAAACGGCTCATCAAAATTCAAATACCCCTGATCGTGTAAAAATTTGGTGAAAAAGCGAGAATATAACAGGTGCAAAACCGTATGCTCCGGACCAATCATGTAAAAATTGACGGGCATTAATTTATTTAACTGCTCTTTTGAGGCAAACTCCTTGTCGTTTTTCGGATCGGTAAACCTCAAGTAATACCATGAAGAATCGACAAAAGTATCCATTGTATCGTACTCCGGGATCCACCCCTTTCCGTACAATTTCTCAACGCGTTCTTTAAATTCTTTAGAAGTTGTAAGTGGAGATTCCCCGGTCGGATTGAAATCAACGTCAGTGGGCAATATCCAAGGCAAATGTTCTTCGCGAACCATATGAGGATTTCCCTTTGGATCATAAACGATCGGAATCGGAGCTCCCCAGTATCTTTGGCGCGAAACCAGCCAGTCGCGAAGACGATAGGTTGTTTTAGCACGACCAACTCCTTTTTCTTCTAGCTTGGAGATTATTTCTGACTTCGCCTCGGTTGAATTTAAACCGTCAAACTCATCTGAATTTATCACTTCCCCTTCGCTTTCAAAAGGCAATTCACCTTCTGATTTAACAACCGGAATAACTTCAATATTGTGAGCTTTAGCAAAAGCGAAATCACGCAAATCATGAGCGGGAACTGCCATAATAGCTCCCGTTCCATATCCCATTAAAACGTAATCAGAAACCCAGACAGGAATTTCATATCCGTTTAACGGATTTAAAACATATGAGCCCGTGAATACTCCTGTTTTTTCTTTGTTGATCATTCTGGTTTCTTCAGTTTTACCTTGAGCTTTTTTTTGATAGTCCTCAACAACGGATTTATTTTCAGAAGTTGTTAAGACTGAAACCAGCGGGTGCTCCGGAGCGATAACCATAAACGTCGCCCCATATAAAGTATCCGGTCGGGTCGTAAAAACCGCTAATTTCTTGCCGGAATTTTTAACGGCGAAATCAATTTCAGCCCCTTCTGATTTACCTATCCAATCTATCTGTCTTTTTTTAGTAAATTCCGGCCAATCCAACTTATTTAAACCCGAAATTAATTCATCCTTATAATCGGTGATTTTAAACTGCCACTGAACCATCTCTTTTTGCACAACTTCAGTTCCGCAGCGTTCACATTTTCCGCCAACAACCTGCTCATTTGCCAAAACAGTTTTATCCTGCGGACACCAGTTGACGTGTGCGCTCCCGCGATAAGCCTTTCCGGCCTTATATAATTCTAAAAATAACCACTGAGTCCATTTGTAATAATCGGGATTGCAAGTGGCAACCTCGGTTTCCCAATCATAGGAAATTCCCACTCTTTTAATTTGACCGGTAAATGTTTCAATAGCTTTTTTTGTAGTTATAGATGGATGAACTCCCATTTTAACCGCATATTGCTCGGCAGGTAATCCGAAGGCGTCCCACCCAACCGGGAAAAAAACTTTTTTACCTTTCATCCTGTTATATCTGGCTAAAATGTCTAAAGCAGTTTTCGATTCCACATGCCCTACATGCAAACCTTCCCCTGACGGATACGCAAAGGCGAACAATAAATACATTTTACTTTGCGAAGCAAAGGTAGACGTAGCGATAGCGGAATCGTCCTTTTCAGGTGAAACTTCAGGATCTTCGTATGTTTTTTGGAATAATTTTGCGTCTTCCCAAATCTTTAATCGTTTTTCTTCTATGGATTTATGGTCGTAATGACTCGCAGACATGGATAGATTTTAGCAGAATGAGAGGAGAAATCACTAAGGTTCGATGCGCTTTATATCTGACAGATTGTCAAAATGATGGTCATGAGAGTAAATCGCCTTAACGTTACCTTGCCTCATAGCAGATATAAGTAACGCATCCACAAACTTAACACCACTTGAGGCATATATGTCCAACGCATCCAAAATAATATTCTTATTTTCTAATTTAAAATTCGGGTATCTAATAATTCCTGCAATAGTGTCCCTTATTTGATCTCGAGATAGCGCATATAGATTTTTCGATGATAAAACCCAAACTGTTTCAGCAATTACTATACTTGAGGTCTGAATTGTAACTTCTCCACTTTGAACTTTATTAAAAAGCCTTGCGGAAGCTTCCTGCATATCCAAATTAGTAGAGTCGACATACCTAATAATTATATTTGTATCAATGTATGGAATTTTCATTTTTGTTTATCAATATAATCTTCTTTTATATGATCTTCTATGGCTATTTCTCTCATCTCATCCCATGTTAAAGACTTTTTAAGGGCTCCGGCCGATCCCCTTATTGATGCGATATCAGGGAATCTTGGCGTCTTCACATAAACATTCCCTTTATCGTTAACAACAAAAGCCACCTTATCGTTTTTACCCAAACCTAGAAATTCTCTAATCTTAACAGGCAAAGTAACTTGCCCTTTGCTGCTTATCGTAGAAATAATTTCTTTATAAACTATATAATTATTTTTTAACTTTACCACCTTAGCCATAGTAAAGCTACTATACTATCCGCTTTACCTGCTGTCAACCAGCAATTTTTAGTGTACACTTTAAAAAATCCTGCCACATCAATGTTATAATCTATCCATAAAATGACAGACACAGCAGAAATCACAATAAAAGCAGGAAACGGCGGACACGGAATCGTTTCCTTCAGACGCGAAAAATATATACCGAGAGGCGGTCCGTGGGGCGGAGACGGCGGACACGGCGGAGACATTTATTTCTACGTTGATCCAAATTTAAATACCCTTTCGGCATTCAAACGCCAGCGAAAATATGAAGCTGAAAAAGGCATGCCCGGCATGAAAAATCGCAAGCAAGGAAAATCCGGCGAAGACCTGACAATAAAAGTTCCGGCAGGAACGGTCGTCAGAGATTCCGAAAATAAAATTTTATACGACTTAACCACTCCCAAAGAGCAACTATTGATTCAAAAAGGCGGTCGCGGAGGTTTAGGAAACTGGCATTTTAAATCCTCGGTAAATCAGACTCCGATGAAGGCAACCGAGGGCAAG